>CAZBIK010000159.1:0-3089 GCA_964491955.1 uncultured Ferruginibacter sp. | reverse complement strand
GGGGTTTTTTATTTAGTAAATTGTGCCCGGCAATATAATCCCGTTATTTTTGTATATAATATGAATACAGATTTCTTTAAAAACAAAGTAGTGGCAATTACCGGTGGCAGCGATGGCATCGGCAAGGCGCTGGTTGATGCCCTTATTCACCTGGGCGCCAAAGTGGCCACTTGCGGCCGTAACCAGGATAAACTGTACGACCTCCAGTTATTGCACTCCGGCAAACCACTGCACAGCCTGGTGGCTGATGTGAGCAATTATAACGACTGCAAAAACTTCATTGAATCCACCATCGGGTTCTATGGAGGCATTGATATCCTGATCAACAATGCCGGTATTTCCATGCGGGCCCTGGTGCGTGACCTGGATGTGGCAGTTATTGAAAAAGTGATGGACATCAATTTTAAAGGCACATTATACTGCACAAAACTTGCGTTGGAATCTGTCATGGAACGCAGGGGAACCATTGTGGGTGTATCTTCCATTGCCGGTTACCGGGGATTGCCCGGCCGCAGCGGTTACTCAGCCAGTAAATATGCCATGACCGGTTTCCTGGAAGCTTTGCGAACCGAAATGATCGACCACGATGTAAATGTGATGTGGGTTTGTCCGGGTTTTACCAGCTCCAATATCCGCAATGCGGCGCTCAATAAAAAAGGAAATTCGCAGGGCGAAAGCCCCATGGATGAAGGAAGTATGATGCGGGCAGAAAAATGTGCGGAACATATTTTAAATGCAATAGAAAAAAGAAAAAGAACACTGGTGCTCACATTTAAAGGAAAACAAACTGTGTTCATGAATAAATTCTTTCCGTCACTGGCTGATAAACTGGTAAAAAAATTCTTCTTTAAAAACGGAGAGTTGGTACGTTAAACCATTAAACCCTTAAACCTTTAAACCCTTTACCACTGAATGCCCTTATTAACCCTTACATCCGACATTGGCCAGCAGGATTTCCTGATCGGTGCAGTTAAGGGACAATTATTACAAACCAACCCGGATCTTACTTTAATTGATATCACGCATAACATTTCACCATTCAATTACCCGCAGGCAGCCTATGTTTGCCGCAGTGCCATCAAAAATTTCCCGGCGGGCACCTTTCACCTGATCCTCGTAAATTTATTTGATGAAAGGCCCGAACACATGCTGCTGGCAGAACACCACGGCCAGTATATCGGATGCGCCGATAACGGATTACTGACCATGATCCTGGAAGAGATCCCCCAAAAAGTGGTGGCACTGGCCCTTGATAAAACACAGCAAAAAAATACCATTTACTGTACTACAGTATTTGCAAAAGCGTTCAATGAACTGCAAAATGGCAAAACCATTGAAGAAACGGGTGATGCAGGCATTTCCATCCATGTTAAAAATCCTTTAAGGCCCATGCTGGGGAATGATTTTATAGAAGGACAGATTATATTTATAGATAACTTCGAGAACGTTATTGTAAATATCAACAAAGACGAATTTGAAGAACAGCGGAAAGGCCGGAGTTTTAAGATCGTTTTTAAAAGGGATGAGGTAATAGACCGGATCAGTGAAACCTATGCGGATGTGAACGAAGGCGAAAAACTGGCGCTCTTTAATTCGGCCGGGCACCTCGAAATTGCTATCAACAAGGGTAATGCTGCCGGTTTACTGGGTTTGCAAAGCTTTGCCGAAAAACAATTGCAGCAAAGCCAGTATATGAACAGCCGGCTTTTTTATCAAACGGTTAAAGTGTTTTTTGAATAGAATACCCGATCCACCCTATTCCTGTTTAACTGCCGGAAACCGGTTACAGGATGAAAAATCAGGTATTTAATATACTGTACCGTAAAAATGTAAAGCCGCCATATAGAATCTTGTAAATTATCCATCTAAATACAAACAATCCCCTTTCAAAGGGTTAACCATTTGGCATTTATAAAAAACATATCATCCGATCAGTCACCCGATAAGGAATTGCTCATTGCCTTTAAACAAACGGGCAATATCAACCTGTTAAGTACGCTGTACCAGCGTTATATGGACCTTGTTTTTGGTGTTTGCCTCAAATATTTTAAAGATGCCGAGCGCAGTAAGGATGCCGTTATGGATATTTTTGACGAATTGAATACCAAACTGAGGGTTCATGAGGTGGATAATTTTAAATCATGGCTGCATGTGCTTGCCCGAAACCATTGCCTGATGCAGTTGCGCAGCCCCCGAAACATGAAAACCACGGAATTCAATCCCGTTTTTATGTATTCCGGACAAAATACGCATCTGAATGGCGAGGCGTTGGAAAAAGAGGAAAATTTTAAGAAATTAGAGCAATGCATGGACAGTTTGCCCGTTGAACAAAAACAGGCTGTACAGTTATTTTACCTCGAAAGTAAATGTTATAACGAAATTGCAGCTATAACCGGGGTTGAATGGAATAAAGTGAGAAGCTATATCCAGAACGGCAAACGAAACCTGAAATTATGTATGGAAGAAAAACAGTTAAGGACCGATGAACAGCGATAAAAAACATATCCAATATACAGCAGCAGATATTGAACAATACCTGGCAGGAAAGCTGTCGCAGCTGGAGATGCATGCCATGGAAAAAGCGGCACTGGATGACCCGTTTTTAGCCGAAGCCATGGAAGGTTATGAAGGCATGAAAAATACTGAGTGGAACAATCAATTGGTGACACTCCGGGAAGAAATGGCCAAAAAAGGTACGGCTGCAAAAGTGATCCCCTTACATAAAACAAAAACCAATTGGTGGAAAACTGCTGCAGCCATACTGTTACTGGGTGCTGCAACTACCATTACTTATATTTTAACAAACGATGAGCCGGGAGAAAAAAATGCTCCTCAAATTGCAAAAACCATAACCGTTTTATCCGACAGTTTAACACAACCCGGAACTGCAACCGTCCCTTCCGTAACCGCTTCGCTGAATCCTACTGCCTCTGCTACAACAGAAGAGATAAAAGCTACGAGTGAATTGATCGTTAAAACGGAAACGGCCAAAAAACAGGCTGAGCGATATATACCTGACCCAAATGCTCCCCAAATAAAAGCATTGGAAAAAAACAATACTGCGGCTACTAAAGGGAATATTGAAAAAA
>CAZBIK010000158.1:0-8219 GCA_964491955.1 uncultured Ferruginibacter sp. | reverse complement strand
GCTTAAAGTCCAAGCTCCTGATACTGCCGGGAAAAAACCATATTTATTGTTTGGGCCAAATTTCGATGACCCATCAACCCTTGCAGTGACCTGAAAAGCAAAACGATTATCAAAATTATAATTGACCCTACCAAAAAAGCTATTGAATGTATATTCTTCCTGAGATCTGACATTTGTCTGACCTGCAGCATTACGTTGATCTATGATCTGATCTCTTAATGACCTGTAAGCACTATTATTTTTCCAATAAGGTTCTCCTGCAAAATTCTCGATTGCAAATGCATACCCTTTTCTCACATAAGACTGCGCTTCCACTCCACCAAGGAAATTGAATTTGTGTTTTTCACCAAGCTGTGTAAGATAGTTGGCTGTAAAATTCCCATTCACGTTTGTTCCCCAGTAAGGATTACGTTTGGCAAAGCCAGAATCAGGACTAGCACGTCTGGTTACAATGTTCGATTCATATATATCATCAAATGAATTGGTGTATTCGATAGAGCCGGTTGCTTTTAAAAACAAATTTTTAATTGGTTCGTATTCCAATGCTAAACCACCGATCAACCGAGTGTCGATTTCACGTCTTTTTGTTTCCTGTATTCTTCTTATAGGGTTGGCGCCATTTTCAAAATAAGTTCCGTTTGCATTATAAACTGTAAAGAAGGGCAGTGCACTGCTCATTGCTTCTCCAATGCCACCATCCCAGGCAGCGGGTACACGTTTATTAACACCCCGGTTATAGCCCGATGTCAACGCTACTTTCAGATTTTTTAAAATTTTATAATCAACATTTAACCGTGCACTTAATCTTTCGTAGCTGTTGGTTTTAATATAACCTTCGTTGTTGCTGTAAGTTAAATTGGCAAAGGTTTTCAGTCTGTCAGTTCCCTGGGTCATGCTCAGGTTATTCTCGTTAATGAAACCTTTTTGTGTAAGCTCGTCCCACCAATCTGTATTATTATTGGCAGCCGTTGCAAATGTATATCCGGGGGGCAAAGGTGCCTCGCCTGTTTTACCATCATTTGTCCAGGCTTCCTGGCGTAACTGCAGCCATTTATCTGTATCTACAAATTTTTGCCTTTTAGCATAAGTTGCAATACCTACACGTGTGTTAAAATTAAACTGTGGTTTACCTGTTTTGCCTCTTTTGGTGGTGATAAGAATTACACCATTTGCTCCTCTTGAGCCGTATATACCTGTGGCGCCAGCATCTTTTAAAATTTCTACCGACTCAATATCTGCAGGGTTTAATGAAGAAAGTGGATTCTGATCCATCGCTCCCCCGTTTCCACGCAAAAACTGATCTGAAACAATAGGTATTCCATCAACAACATACAAAGGATCGCCCGATGCAGATACTGTATTTACACCCCTGATTCGAATTACAGAACCAGAACCTGCAAGCCCGTTACCGGAAAGAACCTGCACACCGGGTGCTTTACCCTGCAATGCTGCTTCAAAGCTGGGAACAGAAATTGAATTCAATTTTTCGCTGCTCACTTTAGATATAGCACCGGTAACATCCCTGCGCCGTTGGGTACCATAACCAACAACAACAACCTCATTCAGTTGCAGGTTATTCTGAACCATTTTAATATCCAGTGAAGCAGATCCTGAAGCAGCAACCTCCTGACTGTCAAATCCAACAGAACTGATAACCAGTGTGGAATTACCGGTTGCATTAATTTTAAACGTTCCATCAGCAGCAGTTTGTGTAAGCGTCTTCGTTCCCTTTACAGTAATTGTTGCTCCCGCTATGGGAGAACCATCCTTTGCATCAGTAACTTTTCCCGTAATTACATTTTGAGAAAGTGCCGCCAGGGTTAGCAGCATCATGGTACATGACAGCATTAATTTTTTGGAGATTTTTCTCATAAAACAAGCATTGAGTTTTTAAAAAATAGCAATTGCAAAAACGGTGTGTACAAAATACACAACTAAAATGTGTATTTTGTACACAAATTAGGTCTTTTTTTGAATTAACAATTAATTGTTAATATTTTTTTTAAAAAATAATTATTCCCCTTAAACACCCTGTTTGTAAGCCGTTAGTAATCAAATCCTTTAAAAACGGCACCGGTACATTTAAAAATCGATCCCCACCCATTTCTTCTTTTTTCGTTCGTATTTACTGTAATTGAATGTATAGAGTTTACCCGGCCGGTGGGGCACATCCTGTTCCATCTCGTTGATATCGACCAGGAAATCCATGGCAAAAAATTTCTTCCGGAAATTGCGCCTGTCCATTTTTGTATCCAGGATCGCCTCATAAACATTCTGCAATTCACGCAACGAGAATTTTTTTGGCAACAGGCTGAATGCCAGCGGGTGCTCCTGTACACGCCGTTGCAGCTGTTCATAACTGGTATCCAGGATCTTTTTATGGTCAAAGGCCAGTTCAGTAATATCATGTACATCGTGCCAGTGCAGCTCGTTATCCAGTATTTTTAATTTATGGTGCTGGATATTGATCAGAGAATAATAAGCAACAGTTACAACCCTTCCGGCCGGGTGGCGGTTCAGGCAGCCAAATGTTTTAACCTGTTCCAGGTAAACATCATCCAGGCCGGTACGTTGTTTTAATATACGGTTGGCGGCTGCATCCAGTTCCTCCTTTGGATCTACCAGGTCGCCAAGCAATGACCAGCGCCCCTGGAATTTTTTCAGGTCACTTCTGATCAATAATACCTTGAGTTTATTATCATCAAATCCAAAAATCACACAATCCACCGATAATGCAATGCGGTTGATGCTTTTTACTTCGGACTGGATGGCAGAAAGTGTTTTTATACTGTTTACCGGCCGGTCCTGACTTATTTTCGACATATGCATAATTCTAAAGTTTACCTTAATTAATACTTAACAAATTTTATGATATTGCCCCGGCTGTTCTGGGTCAGTACCAGGAAATAAACTCCTTTCGACAGCTTGTCCAGCTGGTGGGGTAAAATCAACTGGTATTGCCCGGCTACCAGGCTCTTATTCAACACTGATTGTAAACGTTGGCCCTGTGGATTAATGATCTCAATGGAGTGGTTGCCACTTTCTGCAATCACATAATCGATGATAGCCTTCCCGGTTACGGGGTTGGGAGATATTTTAATTCCATACCCATCTTTCAGATTGGTTACCTGGTCATTGTGCGAACTGGTCGTGAATTGACCGGTATTGTAGTTTGCAATGGGTATTGCAGAACAGTTTGCACTTACACGCCAGTCATAGATTGTGGATGGGGCCAGGTTTTGCAAAGAAAAATTGCCAATACCGATTCCCGTTACAGCACTTATCCATAAGCCCGATGATGCGGCTTTATAATCAACTGTGTAAAAAATTCCTGCGGATGCGTTCCAGTTAAGTATTGCTGAATTCATACCGATATTGTTAACGGCTAAACCGGTTGGTGCTGCCGGAGTTGCTGTTATACTTACATTGATCGCCGTTCGTGGCCCTTCACCACAAACATTTGACTGGCTGACATAATAAGCTGTATTGCCTGGAGTTGCCGTTGAGGGCGTTGGCGCTGTTGAACTGCCGGCGCCACCGGTAGCAGTTGTATACCATAAAAGATTATTGCCTGTTGCGGTTAATGGAACTGCTGTTGCGTTCTGACAATATGTGACCGGGGTATTTACAACCGGTACCGCGGGTAACCCGGTAACATTTACTGCAATAACTGCACGCGGGCTTTCACAACCATTGACCGTTTGTGTTACATAATAACTGGTGCTCCCTGCTGTAGTTGTCGACGGCGTAGGTGCTGTTGTATTCCCGGTTCCTCCTGTTGCAGCGGTATACCACAATAAGGCAGTGCCTGTTGCTGTTAACTGCACGGCTGCGGCATTCTGGCAATAATTGACCGGTGTAATAACGGTTGGGGATAAAGGCGATGCAGTGATATTTACCGTTATTGCTGCACGCGGGCTTTCACATCCTGTGTTGGACTGGCTGACATAAAACACCGTACTGCCTGCTGCTGCAGTTGATGGTGTTGGTGCCGTTGCACTGCCTGTACCACCCGTTGCAGTGGTATACCATAAAAGGTTATTACCGTTTGCCGTTAACTGAACCGCTGTTGCGTTCTGGCAATAGGTAACCGGGCTTGTCACCCCTGGTGCAGCGGGAACAGCGGATACGGTAACTACAATTACTGCCCTCGGGCTTTCACCACAACTCTGGGTTTGACTTACATAATAAGACATACTGCCTGTTGTTGCAGTTGAAGGTGTTGGCGCTACCGGGTTTCCGGTACCACCGGTTGCAGTGGTGTACCATAATAAATTGGTACCCGTAGCTGTTAGTTGTACAGCAGCTGCATTCTGGCAATAATTAACCGGGCTTGTAACTGTTGGAGGAGGTGTATTTGCCGTTACATTTACTACGATCGGTAAACGGGGACTTTCGCAGCCAATGGTTTGCGAAACATAATAGGTGGTACTGCCTATTGTGGCAGTTGATGGCGTTGGAGCAGTTGGACTGCCGGTGCCACCTGTTGCAGTGGTATACCACAATAAGTTTACCCCTGTAGCCTGCAGCGGCGAAGCCACAGCATTCTGGCAATAATTAACCGGGCTTGCTGCCGTTGGCGCTGCCGTTGTGCATGGAGGTATACTTACATAAATATGATATTCGCCGGGTTGTAGTGTTATCGACTGGGAAGTTGATGTAAGGTTAAAATTATTGCCCGTAATGCCATTTAACCCAGTGCCTGTGCCATTACTGATATAATTCGACCAGTCTCCGGCAGCCTGGAAATTTACTGTTTTAGTTTGTGCCACTACATCAAAATTGGCAACCACGGTAACCTTTTTACCGGCAGCATTGGGGTCAGCGATCTGGAAAACCTTTACCAGCCCGCTGTTAAAATCATACGTGAAGGATGTGTTGTTGAAAACAGCCGTGTTACTTAACCGCAGTTGGATCACACTCTTATAGGTATTGTACAAATGCACCCTTTCTGGTACCAGCATATATTCCCAAAGCGGTGGTTTATTGGCCACATTTGATCCGCCGAAATTAATCGGGATATCATAACCCCTTTCGCCAAACTGCCAGATCATTTTTGGGCCCGGTACGGTGAAGAAAACCGTGGTGGCAGCTTCTGCCTTTGCCAGTGCTTTATTCAGGTTGCGCACATTATAACTGCCGGAAGAATTTCCAAAGTTAATATTCCGGTACATTTTCCGTTCTTCATCATGGCTTTCAAAATATCCAACCAATGCCCGGTTATTGAATGCACGTTGCGGACTGTTGTACACGACTGCTGAAATATTTGAATTGGCAGTAAAGCCCATTGTACATTGATTGTAAGTAGCATTGCTGTTTCCCCACAACATAAATCCATGTGCCGCATATTCCTGTTCTTCCTGGCTGGGCTGTGTTCCCAGAAATTCAAGGATCATATAGGTACCCGGAAAATTGGGTACAGTAGCATCGTAATATCTTTTTAAATTGGTTACCCTGCTGGCATCATAATTTTCTATAGTGGTGGTATTGCTGGGTGTTTGCGTAAAACCTTTTGCCAGGTCAAACCGGTATCCATCTATCCGGTATTCCGACAACCAGTGATTGATGGACCGCTGAACCAGGTATTGTGTAGCAGTTGAAGTATGGTTAAAATCATTAAAGAAGGCATACGCATGCGGTGCTACCGGATTCAGCCATGGATTGTTTGCTGCCGGCCTGTTATTGACTGCATCCCAGTACATTTTTGCCTGTGGTGCATTGCCGGTACAGTGATTATAAACAACATCCAGTATCACGGCAATCCCGTTCAAATGGCATTTATCAACAAATTCCTTCAGCTTGTTCTTTGTACCGTAATATTTATCAGGTGCAAAAAAGAATGAAGGGTTATAACCCCAGCTTTCATTTCCGTCAAATTCATTAACGGGCATCAATTCAATGGCATTGATCCCGATATTCTTTAAATAGGGCAATGAGTCGATCAAAGACTGGTAGCTGTGCGCTGCTGTAAAATCCCTGATCAGCAATTCATAAACCACCAGGTTCTTTTTATCCGGTTTTGCAAAATTATTCACCTGCCAGCTGTACTGGGGTTCAGCCGTTTGAAAAATACCAACCTGGCCTGTAGTTAATCCTGCGGGATATGGTTTAAGATTTGGATAAGTTGTTGCATTAATAAAAACATCATCCGGGTCCAATACCTTTTGTGTATAAGGATCAGCGATCCGGATGCTGTTGTCGATCAAATACTGGTAGCCATATTCCAGTCCGGGTGTAAGGCCGGTCAGTGTTATCCAGTAATAATTGGCATCCGGTGTACGGTTCATCTGGTATATGCACTGGTTGGTCCAGTTTGAAAAATCGCCAACCACCACCACATTGTTTTTACCGGGCGCATACAATACCAAAGTAACTGCTGTGTTGTTGGCATTATAATTTATGCCTTCAACAGCGCCCGGAGGCAATGCCGCTATATTGGTTGCCGGCGGAATATAAAAACTGAATGAATCCTTAACGGTAACCGTACCGTTGTTTCCTTCCAGGAAAACCTGGTGCGCACAGGCACTTGTAATGGTTGGATTGGCTGAAATGGTATTCACATTGGCTGCCGTGTTAATGGTATTGCCATCCAGTTTTACAGTAAGGCTTGAATTGGCCGATGCCACACCGGTAATATTGATGCTGCCGCCAACGGCTACGGTTAAGGGTTCCAGCCAGGGAATATACCTGGGTTCAAAAGGCGGAAGGTTTATACGTACCGCATATTCTCCATTGCCATAAACCGGTAAATACATATCACTCACATCGGAATTAACCTGTTTTAAGGTGCCGGTTGCATTCCTGAATATGATACAGATCTTCTGGATGGTTTCCCCTGCGGGCACACCCATAAAACTCCGTATATTCGTTATCGTGTATTGGTACCTGTTATTGCCAAGCGGCGTGGCTTTTGCAGCAGGATCAGCAGTGCCCCATGAAAATTTTACATACCTCCAGTTTGAGGGTCCCGTACTTAAGTTGGTGATAACGCCAATATGCACGTACACGTTATTGGAATTTCCCCCTTCAAAATTCAACAGGCCCTGGTTGCCTTTATTACAGTCAACCGTAAAATTCAATGTAGAATTGTCGACCGGGAATTCCGGGGTCCAGCTCAGTAAACGCTGTGCATGCAAAGAAAATCCCATGCAAAATATAAGGAGTGAAAAAAGGATCCTTTTCATATAGCAGGCGTTTAATGTGTAAAATAAACACATTATTTGGATTTGCCCAAAAAAGATTCTGCGGATACCGGGATTAATATCATTTCAGCAGTTCAAACACGCGGCTTTCGTATGACCCGAGTTGAAAATCACCCAATGGTGTTTCTGCACCCGTCAAAATATTTTTTATACCGGTAAAGCCGGCTGTTCTTTCTGCATATCGTTTCAATGAAATGGTCTTTGCCTCTTTGGCGGTATTCATCACCACCATAATGGTTTGTTTATCATCATACCTGAAATACACATACACGCCATCCTGCGGTACAAACTGCATCATTTTTCCCGTGGTGATCGCTGAAGAAGCCTTCCGGAACCTGGCCAATGTGGATACATGATCCCAGATCGCATTTTCGGTTTGATTACGTCCTGCCCTTGTAAATTTATTGACGGGATCCTCTTTCCAGCCTCCTATAAAATCCTGGCGCACATAACCGTCGTTTGGACTTGTAGTGCCCGTCATACCTATTTCCCCGCCATAATAAAACTGCGGGATACCCCTGCAGGTAAGCAGCCAGTTGACAGCAGTTTTATACTTTTCGGTATGCTCACCAACAACAGAGTAAAACCTGGCTATATCATGATTATCCAGGAAGATCACATTGCGCATGGGGTCTTTGTACACAAAATCCTGCGCAAGAACAGTATATAATTTATTAACCCCGTCATTCCATCCAAAATCTTTTGTCATCGCATCTGTGATGCCCCAAAGTGTTTGAAAATCTGTAACTGCCTGCAGGTTGCTCCTGTATCCAATATTATAATTGTTCTGCGCAAAATAACTCTGGTTGGGTACGCCGTGTACCCATGTTTCGCCAAACATGGTCAGTTTTGGATACTCATCCATCAAAGCTTTATTACAACGGATCATGAAATCCAGGTCATTATACGCATAAGTATCAATGCGCCACCCATCAATACCAAATTCTTCAACGGTCCATAAAGCATGCTGGATCAAAAAATTGGCAACGTATGGATTATGCTGATCCAGGTCGGGCA
>CAZBIK010000157.1:0-8251 GCA_964491955.1 uncultured Ferruginibacter sp. | reverse complement strand
CTTTCAATTATATAAACATAATACATAACTTAAGAACTAATAATAACTCCGGACGAGACTCGAACCCGCGACCTCCGCCGTGACAGGGCGTCTCGCCTAAGGCGAGATAACCAACTGAACTACCGATCCAAATAACTATTTTAGCTTGCCTTTCCTCAGTAAAAAGGTCCTTTGGAAGGCGGGCAAAGATAGGTTTCTTAACTTTCCGTTCCAAAACTTTTATAAAAAAATTGTAACACCTAATTTTACAAACTATCTTTCCGTTTCAAAGGGTTCAAATATCATTTAATTGTTAATTTAAACTGTATACAAATACATGATCGAATTAAAAAAACGCCAGTTTCTCGACTTTGAAAAACCCATCAAAGAGCTATACGACCAGATAGAACAGTTAAAAATCACATCTGAAAAGTCGAAAACAAACATGAGCGGCGCCATTGCAATGCTGGAAGAAAGGATCGTTGAAACAAAAAAGCACCTTACCGCCAATATTACCCCCTGGCAAAAAGTACAGTTGAGCCGGCACCCCGACAGGCCTTATACATTGAAATACATAGCCAATATGTGTACCAATTTTATTGAACTTCACGGCGACAGGAATGTGAAGGACGATAAAGCCATGATTGGCGGGTTTGCCCAATTGGGTGGTGAAACGGTCATGATCCTTGGCCAGCAAAAAGGCTCCAATACCAAAACCAGGCAGTTGCGCAATTTCGGCATGGCCAACCCCGAGGGTTACCGCAAGGCTTTAAGGCTGATGAAACTCGCCGAAAAATTCAATAAACCGGTTATTACCTTAATAGACACTCCGGGGGCATACCCTGGCCTGGAAGCAGAAGAAAGAGGGCAGGGAGAAGCCATAGCCCGGAATATTTATGAAATGATCAGGCTGAGGGTTCCGGTTATTTGTGTCATCATTGGCGAAGGTGCCAGCGGTGGCGCCCTGGGTATTGGAGTGGGTGATAAGGTATTTATGATGGAGAACACCTGGTATACGGTGATATCTCCGGAAAGCTGCAGCAGCATATTATGGCGCAGCTGGGATAAAAAAGAGACCGCAGCCGAACAACTCAGGCTTACCGCAGAAGATATGCTGGGTTTTGGGCTGGTAGATGGTGTAATACCCGAGCCTTTGGGGGGTACACACTGGGATTACCAGGGAGCCGCTGATATTTTAAAGGAATACCTGCTGCCCGTGATCAAATCACTGAAAGAAATGGATGCAGATAAAAGAATTGAACAGCGGATCGAAAAATTCGGCAAAATGGGATTTTGGGAAGAGGTTCCTAACCCCTGATGTGAAAACAAATTATTAACCAGTCCGGTTTCCCCGCCAAAGTGGAATAGGGCAAAAAAACAAGTATGCTTAAAGTAGGAGTTATAGGTGCAGGTCATTTGGGGAAGTTTCATTTAAATAACTGGGCAACTATTGAGGGTGTTGAATTGATTGGTTTCAATGATGCCGACGCTGCCAATGCATTGCTGGTTGCACAAAAATATAACATACCCCATTTTGATGATGTAGACAAATTAATTGATGCATGCGATGCACTGGATATTGTGGCACCTACCAGCTTTCATTTTGAACTTTGTGAACTGGCCATCAAAAAAGGCAAACATGTTTTTGTTGAAAAACCACTGGCCAATACGATGGAAGAAGCAAAAACACTGGTGAAACTTGCCAAGGAAGCAAACATAAAATTCCAGGTTGGGCATGTGGAAAGGTTTAACCCTGCTTTCCTGGCTTTAAAAGACCAGGTTTTGGAACCCATGTTCATTGAAGTACACAGGCTGGCCCAGTTTAACCCAAGGGGTACTGATGTGAGCGTGATACTGGACCTGATGATCCATGATATTGACATCATTTTAAGCCTGGTAAAAAGCAATGTGAACAGTATCAGTGCCAATGGCGTGGCGGTAATGAGCGATACACCTGATATTGCCAACGTGCGCATAGAGTTCGACAATGGCTGTGTGGCTAACCTGACCAGCAGCCGCATCTCCATGAAAAAAATGAGGAAAATGCGCATGTTCCAGAAAGATGCCTATATCGGCATTGATTTCCTGGAAAAGAAAACAGAGATCATCCGTTTAAATACGCCCGGCGACAGCAATGTGTTCACTTTTGATATTGAAACCAACAACGGTAAAAAAACCATTGCCATTGCCAACCCGCCCGTAATGGAAGTGAATGCCATTAAAATGGAACTGGAAGCATTCAGGGATGCCATAATAAACAATACCGAAACACCGGTGAGCGTGGTTGATGGTTTCCGGGCCATGGAAGTGGCTCACGGGATCCTGGATAAGATCATCCATACCACACACCAGTAACTATTTTTTTAACCTGAACATTTCTGATTTGAAGCAACCCAGAATACATATCCGCTGGTATGCGTTTGGCGATTGCCTGGCTGCACTGCTCTCCTGGATACTTTTTTATTTTGTAAGAAAGCAGATCATCGGGGAAGCATTTATTGTGGGACCGAAATTCTATACCGGGCTGTTTGTATTTCCCCTCGTATGGATGATCGTGTATTACCTGGTAGGCAGTTACAAAATATTGTATCACAAATCAAGGCTGATCGAATTTTTAAACACCGGCATCTATACTTTTTTTGCCAGCATCATCATTCTCTTTTTATTTTTATTGTACGATGCAACCGGCGATTATAATATTTATTATAAAGAATTCATCTCGCTTTGGGGAATCCAGACCGGGGTCACTTTCCTGTTCAGGCTGGTATTTTTGAACCTGGCAAAAAAGCAATTGAATAACGGCACTGTTTTTTTCAATACACTCATCATCGGTAACAGCAACAATGCGGCAAACCTGTATCATACCATTACCAATAATAAATACAAAACCGGCTACCACATTGCAGGCTTTTTAAACACCAATGGTACTGCCGGCAATACACTGCCGGAAGGCATCACCAGCCTGGGTAATGCCGGCCAGGCAGATGCGGTCATCCGGGAACACCATATTGAAGAAGTGATCATTGCCGTGGAGAAAAAAGAAAGGGGGCAACTGGAGAAGATCTTACAGCAGTTGAGCAATGCTGAAGTAAATATCAAACTCACTGCCGATACGGTTGATATCATCAGCGGTTCGGTTAAAACAAACAATGTACTCGGCATACCGCTGATCGAACTTCAGCCGGGGTTATTGCCGCAATGGCAACAGCATTTAAAACGGCTGATAGATATTACGGCCGGTATACTGAGTATCATTTTACTTGCTCCCTTATTTATATATACAGCCATCCGCGTAAAATTATCATCACCCGGGCCCCTGTTTTATGTACAGGAAAGGATCGGTTATAAAGGGCGCCCTTTTAAGATGTTCAAGTTCAGGAGCATGATACCCGATGCTGAAAAGAATGGTCCGGAACTGAGCAGCGACCATGACACCCGCATCACCGGCTGGGGTAAAGTGATGCGCAAATGGCGGCTCGATGAACTTCCGCAAATGTGGAATATCATTAAGGGAGAAATGAGCCTGGTGGGGCCAAGGCCCGAAAGAAAATTCTACATCGACCAGATCGTAAAAGATCATCCTGAATATAATTTCCTCTTCAAGGTAAAACCCGGCCTCAGCAGCTGGGGCATGGTTAAGTTCGGGTATGCCGAAACGGTGGAAGAAATGACAGAACGGTTACCCTACGACCTGATGTATATTGAGAATGTTTCCCTGGCACTGGATTTCAAGATCATGCTGCATACCATCCGCATCATACTGTCTGGTAAAGGGAAATAGTACCAGGTATTTTGAATGGCCTGTTTTGTTTATTTTTGATAAAACAATCTTTACTTGAAACGATCCCTCTTACTGGTTATCCTGTTTTACTGCCAGCTGCCGGCTGCTATCTGTCAACCCTTCGACAAAGCTCAGGGCTACTGGCAGCAGCAGGTCAATTTTAAAATTGATGTTGCACTTAATGATAAAGACCATGTACTGGATGGCTTTGTAAAGATGGATTACTTTAACAATTCACCGGATACTTTATTTTTCATCTGGATCCATTGCTGGCCCAATGCTTTTAAAAATGATAAGACAGCTTTTACCGACCAGTCACTGGAGAACGGCAGCACCCAATTTTATTTCAGCAATGCGGATAAACGCGGGTACATGAACCGCCTGGATTTTAAAGTGAACGGCGTTGTAGCTAAAACCGAAGACCACCCGCAACACCAGGAAATACTAAAACTCATCCTGCCTCAACCCATTGCCCCAAATACAAGTGCTAAAATTGAAACACCATTTCATGTTAAACTGCCTTATAATTTTTCAAGGGGCGGGCATGAAGGCCAGGCTTATCAAATTACACAATGGTATCCAAAACCGGCAGTGTACGACCACTGGGGCTGGCACCCCATACCATACCTTGACCAGGGTGAATTTTATGCTGAATATGGAAATTATGAAGTACAGATCAGCTTGCCCGAAAATTATGTGGTGGCTGCCACCGGCGAACTGCAGAACGAAACAGAGGTGCAGTGGTTAAAAAATAAAAAACCGCTGAACCGCGATCCAAGGCCACGGAATAAACTGCTGCAAAAAAAATGGGACCAGGAAAATGACATTCCTTCATCTGTAAAAACAAAGACCATTCAATATAAACAGAACAACGTTACTGATTTTGCCTGGTTTGCTGATAAAACGTTCACTGTAAAAACCGATACGTTGCAATTGCCTTCAGGTAAGGTCATCAACGCCTTTGCTTTTTATTACCCGGAGAACAGTGAGTTCTGGCGAAACAGCATGGCCATGATCAAAAGAGCCATACTCACCAAAAGCCAATGGCTTGGCGAATATCCTTACCCCGTAGTTAGTGTTGTGGATGGCGGCAATGGCGGGGGCATGGAATATCCCACCATCACCCTGCTGGATGCCGGCGGTTCGGAAAAAGCACTCGACTTTGTGATCAACCATGAAGTGGGCCACAACTGGTTCCAGGCTATATTAGGAAGCAACGAACGCCTGCATCCCTGGATGGATGAAGGGATGAACACACATTACGACAACAGGTACATGCAGCAGCAATTTGGCAATACCAACATCGATATCATACAAAGCAAATCCGCCTTTATCAATAACCGTATGCCGGGCGATATACAGCAAACCATTTTGCAAACCATCACCGGTGTAAAAAAAGACCAACCCATAGAAACGCCTTCAGAAAAATTCAATATCCTGAATTATAACATGATCGCCTATACCAAAACCGGTAACTGGATGCAATTGCTGGAAAACGAACTGGGTAAAGAACTGTTCGATAGTTGTATGCAGGCCTATTACCGGCAATGGCAGTTTAAACACCCATATCCCGAAGATTTTAAAAAAGTAATGGAAACCGTTAGTGGCCGTAACCTGGATGCCGCATTTGCTCTGCTGCATAAAAAAGGCGACCTGCAAAAACAGGCCGTAAAAAAAGATATCCGTTTTACTTCTTTTTTCAGTCTTAAGGAAACCAATAAACATAATTACATTTTTGCAGCTCCGGCCATCGGTTATAATTTTTATGATAAACTGATGTTGGGTGTTTTACTGCATAATTATACCCTGCCACTGAATAAATTTCAATTCATCATTTCCCCCATGTATGCCACAAAGAGTAAACAGTTTAACGGGCTGGGCAGGGTCAGTTACAGCTTTTACCCGGGCAACAACGGGCAAAAATTTGAACTGGCGCTTGCAGGAGCCTCATTCACCGGTGATAATTTTACAGATGCAACCGGTACGGTCAATGCACAACGACTTTCCAAGGTAATGCCATCTTTAAAATTTGTTTTTTCCAATAAGGATCCCAGAAGCACCATAACCAGGTTCATACAATGGAAAACTTTTTTGATCAGTGAACAGCAGTTGAGGTTCAGCCGCGATACCGTGAACCAGGTTGATGTGATCAGTTATCCTTTTGAATCGAGGTATATTAACCAGTTGCAGTTTGTGGTTGAGAACAACCGGGTGTTGTATCCATACAAAGGGGCGCTTCAGCTGGAGCAGGGAGAAGGCTTTGCCCGGCTTGCCTTTACCGGGAATTATTATTTTAATTATGCCAAAACCGGGGGCATGAATGTACGTGTTTTTGCGGGCAAGTTTTTTTACCTGGGTGATAAAACATTTGTAAAACAGTTTGAAACAGACAGGTATCATTTGAACATGAGTGGCCCTAAAGGTTACGAAGATTATACCTACAGCAATTATTTTGTTGGCCGCAATGAGTTTGAAGGGTTTTCAAACCAGCAGATCATGATGCGTGACGGCGGTTTTAAGGTACGCACCGACCTGTTGAGTGATAAGGTGGGCAAAACGGATGACTGGCTGGCAGCCGTTAATTTTACGACCAGCATCCCGGATGCCATCAACCCTTTGGCTGTACTGCCTTTCAGACTTCCCATCAGGGCATTTGTTGATATCGGCACGTACTCCGGTGCCTGGGAAAAGAATGCAGCCACCGGCAGGTTTATTTATGATGCGGGCCTTCAATTGTCTTTGTTCAATAACATCGTGAATATTTATGTGCCCCTTTTTTACAGCAAAGTGTACCGGGATTATTTTAAATCAACCATACCGGAAAAAAGGTTTTTAAAGAACATTGCATTCAGTATTGACCTGCAGCATATCAGCCTTAAAAAAATAATACCGCAAAGCCCTTTTTGATGGATGACATACATTATCTCACGTCCCGGCAGATCGATAAAGCGAAATGGGATGCCTGTATCGACCGTGCACCCAACGGCCTTATTTACGCATACTCGTACTATTTAGACAGCATGGCAAAGAACTGGGATGCACTGGTACTTGCAGCAGGGCCCCCTTCAGAAAATGGGTATGAAGCCGTGATGCCGCTCACCTGGAACAAAAAATACGGGATCCATTATTTGTACCAGCCTGCATTCACTGCCTGCCTGGGTATTTTCGGCAACAATATCAGCGCTGAATTGCTCAACCGGTTTTTATCGGCAATACCTCCCCGGTTTAAATATTGGGATATTTATTTTAACCGGGCCAACCTGTTGAAACCCGCAGGTTTTGAACTGTACGTAAGGATGAATTATGTGCTGAACCTCTGCAGCGGGTACGATGATATATACCGGGCATTCCGGAACAACATCAAAAGGAACATAAAGAAAAGTGAAAAGCTGCACCATGTCATCAATAAAAATATTGCCCTGGCAGAAGTGATCCTGCTGGTAAGGGAACAGGCCAGGCATTTTGCGGCCATGGCAGCCGGCGATTTTGACCGCTTTAAAAAGCTGTACCAGCTGCTGTATAAAAAGGAAAAAGCCACAACCTATGGCGTGTATACTGAAGCAGGACAGTTGATCGCAGCAGCGGTATTTCTATTTTCGCACAGCCGTGCCTATTATATCATGGCGGCAAATCACCCTGACGGGAAGACGCTGGGTGCATCCCATGCACTCATCAATGCATTCATTAAAGATCATTCCGGGCAAAACCTCTTGCTGGATTTTGAGGGTTCGGATATCAGCAGCCTGGCATTTTTCTACAGCAGCTTTGGCGCCACGGAAGAAAAATATGCTGCCATACATTTAAATAAACTGCCTGCACCTTTAAAATGGCTGAAGAAATGATCAATGTGCTGAAATCAGCTGTTCCGCAAGGGCCAGGTCAACCGGCCGGGTGATCTTAAAATTATCTTCATCACCGGTTACCAGGTGCACCTTTAAACCAAACGCTTCCACGACCGTTGCCTCATCAGTGAACTTATCTTTATAATCGATCCGGTAAGCGGGGAGGAGTATCCTGCTGTGGAAGGTTTGCGGTGTTTGTACCAGTTTTACCGCAGTTCTTTCCAGGGCCTCATTGCCATCCCTGGTGAGTAAACGCAAACTGTCCCTGCTGTCGGTGACCGGGATCGCCGATCCATGTTCAACTGCGGCATTGTAACAACGGTGGATGAGGGCAACGGAAACGAGGCAACGCACGGCATCATGTACAAATACAATGCCTTCCTCCTTAATAAGCTGCAGCCCGTTTTGAACCGAGTGAAACCTGGTTCTGCCGCCAATGGTGATCTCTATACGGTCATAATCAAAAAAGGCATCAATGATCTCCTGCCCGGCAGCAATATGCGCTTCGGGTAAGACCAGGATGATGTGCATATCATCATATGCCTTTAAAAAGCTGTTGAGGGTATAATATAAAACCGGTTTCCCCTGTAACAATAAAAATTGTTTGGGTATTGTATTGTTCATCCGGCTCCCGGAGCCCCCGGTAACG
>CAZBIK010000156.1:0-8260 GCA_964491955.1 uncultured Ferruginibacter sp. | reverse complement strand
GCCAACCGCGCGCATGCGCAGTCCCCAGCGGGTATCATTCACTTGTCCATTATGGCTTTGTTCGATCAGGCTCCATACTTTTTCGGCACGGTCCGGCAGGTTTTTAAAAAGCCAGTCGTGAAATAATAATTTAATAGCGCCATTCAGGCGGATAAAAGTGTAAGCTGTAAACGTGGCGCCGTTTTCTGCAGCCGCCTTCATGATGCGCTGCATCTCGTGTTCGTTCAGCCCGGGTATCATCGGCCCCATCATAACGCCCATGCGTACACCGGCTTTGCTCAGCGTTTCGATCACTTTTAATTTTTGCTGGGCCGTGGTGGTGCGTGGCTCCATGATGCGGCGCAGGTCCTCATTAAAAGAAGTGATGGAAACCATGGCCGATACGATCCCTTTTTTGGCCATTTCCTGCAATACATCAGTGTCTTTCAATATCCAGGAATTTTTGGTAAGTATGCCAACCGGTTGGTTGAATTCGTTGCATACTTCAAGCAGTTGCCTTGTTAAACGGTAGGTTTGTTCGGCAGGCTGGTAACAATCCGTATTGCCGCTTAGCATGATGGGTGTGCCCTCCCATTTGGGGTGCATCAAAAATTTACGCAGCAGTTGCGGGGCATTTTTCTTGACCAGGATCTTTTGTTCAAAATCGAGCCCGGCACTATAGCCCCAGTATTCATGCACGTTGCGGGCATAGCAGTAAATGCAGCCATGCTCGCAGCCGGCATAGGGGTTCATGCTGTAGCCCATGCCCACATCGGGGCTGTCGACCTTGTTCACGATCGTTTTCGATTGCTGTTCTATATACTGCGTTGGTATATTGGTTTCTTCCCAATCGTCAATGGCTTCCACATGTGCTTTTGCGGTTTCAGTTTTTAAAAACCTGTTTTTTGTATTGATCTGTGCACCCCGGCCATGCTTATATTGCTGCACTGCTGTTTTTTCAGAAGCCGTAACTTTAACCGAATCCTGTTTCAGATTATTTGCCATATTTTTATTATATGTGTTTTCATTATGCATTAACAAAAGAGAAAGCCGAGATCGAAATTCAATTGGGCGTTAATTGGGATGATGAATGGATGCCCGTTTTTCATGCCGATGGTTTTAGTTTTTTACAGATGCCGGTGATAACCCAAAAACAGCCGGGCCGGGTGCAGCTGTTTAACTGGGGCCTGATACCGCACTGGGTAAAGACCAGGGCCGATGCGGACAAACTGAGGGCCCAGACCCTGAATGCCCGGAGTGAAACTGTTTTTGAAAAACCATCCTTCCGTTCCTGTATTCCCAACAACCGCTGCCTCGTAATTGCCGATGGATTCTTTGAATGGATGGATCTGCAGAAAAAAAAATACCCGCATTTTATCCAAATGAAAGACCGGCAACTGTTTTGTTTTGCAGGTATCTATTCCACCTGGGTTGATAAATCCACCGGTGAACTCATCAACAGTTTTTCCATCCTCACCACTGATGCCAATCCATTGATGGAAAAGATCCATAACCTCAAAAAGCGGATGCCTGTCATAGTGCCCCCGCAGCTTTACAAAAAATGGCTGCAGCCTGATCTTACCAAAGAAGAGATACAGTCCTTCTTCGATCCCTACCCCGAAGAAAATATGCAGGAATATTCCATCAGCAAACGCATTACCTCCCGCACAGATAACAGCAATGTACCCGAAACCCTGGAGCCTTTTACCTGGCCCGAACTGGCGCTGTTAAAATAATACACCCTGCGCCGTGGTAACCGGCAAACACTCAAACTCAAAGCGCCTCACGATCTGGTACCGTTTTTCATTTTTGGGCCTGCGCAGCAACAGCATGGCATCTGCATAAAAACGCCCGGTGAATTTTTTATGCAGGTATTCCTTCATCAGCTCCAGGTATTTGTCCTTGGGCAACCTGCCTGCCAGTGCGATCTGCGGGTCCTGTAAAAAATGAGGGTCATCACCCGCGGCCTTCATCAGCCGCCTGGCCTGTTTCAGGTTTTTTATTAACTGCAACACGCGGGGCTGGTTTACTATTTTTATAAACAGGGCGTGCATGGGGTAGCTGCCAAAATCCTGCAACTCCACCACAAAAGGTTTTTCGGCCATGGCGATCAGCTGCAGGCGGTTGATGATCTTTTCTTCCATCATGGGGAGCGCCGTAAACCGGACCAGCGTAACATGCGGCCTGCCCGTTTGCGGCTGCAGGATATGGTATTTTTCCGTTAACTGCTGCCTGCTCTTTTCAATTTTATGCCGCAACTCTTCATGCGGATCGATCACCAGCAGGTATTCATGTAACCGGTGCCCCGGTAAGCTCAGCGGGATGTCCATACTGAAATCATTTTGAAATGAAAAATTTGTTTCCCAACTAATTTAGCATAAATTTACTAAATAAATTAGTTATTTGCAAATAAATTATTCCCGGCCGGGGCGGGATGAAATAAAAATATACCATTATGGAAGTAGAAAATTTTTTTGCCGCCGGTTACCGCGGCAGCAAGGAGTTTAAGCAATTGGATGTGCCCACGGCCAACGCCACCGGCTTTGGCGCAGCAGCCGATGATTACATGGAACGGGGCATTGACCTGAATGAACAGCTCATCCGCAACAAACCCGCCACCTATTTTATGCGGGTGAGCGGCAACAGCATGATCAACGCCTGCATACACGACGGCGATATTGTGATCGTGGACCGTTCCATAAAACCGGCAAGCGGTAAAATTGTGATTGCCGTAGTAGATGGCGAAATGCTGATACGGCGGCTGGAAAGAACCATGAACCGGGTAAGGCTGATCCCCGAAACGCCAAAGCTGTCGCCCATTGAAGTGAATGAGTTCAGCGACCTGGTGATCTGGGGGGTGGTGACCTATGTAATACATACCCCCTAGCCCCCTAAAGAGGGAACTGGTACTTCTCTTTTTAAAAGCATTTTTTTTACAGTAAGCTTATACATATTAATTACACGTTGAATTGGTAAACACCCGCCACATGAATACAGAAGATATCTTTGAAGATTCAGCGTCTTCCAGTTCCCCCTTCAGGGGGCGGAGGGGTTTTAAAGCCATTGTAGACTGCAACAGTTTTTACGCCGCCTGCGAAAGGTTATTCAAACCATCGCTGCAGGGCAAACCCGTTGTTGTACTGAGCAACAACGATGGCTGCATCGTATCGCGTACCGATGAAGCCAAGGCCCTGGGCATACAGATGGCCGGGCCCTATTACCAGCATAAAAAGGAGATCGAAAAAAACAACGTGGCTGTTTTTTCCAGCAATTACCATTTGTATGGCGATATCAGCTGGCGGGTGATGGAAACCCTGCGCATCCTTTCGCCGCATGTAGAAGTGTATTCAGTTGATGAATCTTTTTTAGACCTTACCGGCATTGATGAAAATAAACTGCACGAGTACTCGCTTTTTTTAAAGCATACCACCGAATTGTGGACCGGCATCCCGGTATCCATCGGCGTTGCCCCATCCAAGGTATTGTCCAAAGTGGCCAACCGCCTTGCCAAAAAAAACAAAACGGGTACAAAGGGGGTCATGATCCTGCAAACACCCGAACAGCAGATGGAGGCGCTGCAAAAAACACCGGTAGAAGATGTCTGGGGCGTGGGTGGGGCAGGGTCTAAAAAATTACGCCTGTTCAACATCAATACCGCCTGGGACCTGCGCAACATGAGCGAGGAGTGGGCCAGGAAGAACCTCGGTGGCGTTGTAGGTGTAAGGCTGATAAAGGAACTGCGCGGAGAGCCCTGCATAGAAATGAAGGACCCGCTGGAAACAAAAAAAATGATCGCCACCACCCGCATGTTTGGCAAGCCGGTTTATGAAGTGCGGGAATTGAGGGAAGCCGTTGCCACCTATATCACAAGGGCAGCAGAAAAACTCCGGCGCCAGGGCAGCGCTGCAAAAAATATCAGTGTATTTGTGGTAACCAACAATTACAGCAGCGCTTACGAATATAAGCCGGCTACGGCTTCCCTGTACACCATCCTGCCCTTTGCCACTTCACTCACCAACCTGCTGATAGAACATGCTATGCCGCTGGTTGACAGCCTGTACCGCAGGGGAAGCAAATATTTAAAGGCCGGCGTAATACTTGGCGGCATTGTACCCGACAATGCGGTGCAGTTCAGTTTATTTGAACCCCCGCCCGCTGCAAATGAAAAGGTACTGATGAAGATGATCGATAATATAAACTTCAGCATGCGGAACGATGTGTTGAAATTTGCCAGCTCGGGCACCAAACGCGACTGGAAAATGCGCCAGGAACTGAGGAGCAAACGCTTTACCACCAGGTGGGATGAACTGTACCGTGTTCGCTAAAATACAACAGGCCATTATTAATAAAACATATATCGAAGCATTAAGAATTACAAAGCAAAAATTATTTCTTACATAATTAACAGGTTTTGCATTTTTATAACAAACCGCAGCTAAGCTGGTACGGTTTTCATACCTGTATTTACAAAAGAAATAAAATGAGAAAGCATTCCACCAACCAATTTTCGGCCAATAATGCAGGTCAGTTTAAAGAAAGCAAAAAGCATATCCCGGTTAAAAAAAACCCGCGGTATATATACACAGAAGAAGACCTGGGTGAAGGGATCCTTGAAGCGGGCATAAAAATGCCCTATATAGTAACCAGGCAGGACAACCAAAACCTGCAGCCCTGGAATTGATTGGCAAACACATACATTACATTAACGGCTCATGTAAGCCATTCCCTGTTTACTTTCAATCGATTTTCCCAAAACTTAATACCCGAAAACCAGTAATTTTGCCCGCAAGGTAAAATTATGATCAGAGAAAATAACCAGACCTGTGCAGTGATCGGCGCAGGCGTTTCGGGTATTGCAGCCGCCATACGCATGCGCAATAAAGGTTACCGGGTAACAGTGTTTGAAGCCAATTCATTTCCCGGCGGCAAATGTTCAACAGAAACAAAAGATGGATACCGCTTCGACATGGGCCCGTCGGTTTTTACCATGCCGCATTATGTGGATGAACTGTTTAAACTATCAGGTAAGGACCCACGCGAACATTTTAATTATATCCACCTTGACCCGGTGTACAAATATTTTTTTGAAGATGGTACGGCCCTGGATGCATACCATGGCAAAGAAAAATTTGCTGAACAACTTTCTGCCAAAACAAAAGATAAGAAAGAAGACATCATCAGGTACCTCAACAGAACAGAAACCATTTACAACCTTACCGACGAGGTTTTTTTAAAAAATTCGCTGCACCGCCTGAAGAATTTCTTTACCTGGCCGGTGGCCAGGGGCATTTTGAATTTTGGAAAGATAGGCGCCTTTGACACCATGGCAGGTGCCAATCAAAGATCTTTCAGGGACCCAAGGCTGGTAAAGGTCTTCAACCGCTATGCCACCTACAATGGCTCCAGCCCTTACTTATCGCCGGCTACTTTAAATGTGATCGCCCATGTTGAAATTGTAAAAGGGGCTTTTTATCCTGAAGGCGGCATGTACAGCATCACCGGTTCTTTGGTACAGCTGGCAAAAGATATTGGTGTAGAGTTTAAATTTTCCACACCGGTGAGGGAGATCCTGGTTGAACACAAAAAAGTTACCGGCATCAGGACCGATAACGGAACCGAAAATTTTGATGTGGTGATCAGCAATATGGATGTATATAACAGTTATAAAAAATTAATGCCACAGGTAAAAAGACCGGCAAAGACCCTTGACCAGCCAAAATCCAGTTCGGGCATTATTTTTTACTGGGGCATTAAAAAAGAATTTAAAGAACTGGGGCTTCACAATATCCTGTTCAGCGAAGATTATGAAGCCGAATTCAATACCATATTTGCCAAAAAAGGAATTTACCACGACCCTACTATTTACCTCAACATAACCAGCAAGCATACCCCAACCGATGCACCGCCGGGCTGTGAGAACTGGTTCTCCTTCATCAATGTGCCCAACAATTCGGGTCAGGACTGGGACATGTTCATTACAGAAGCCCGTGAAAACATGATATTGAAGATAAACAGGGTTTTAAAAACAGATATCAGGCCACTGATCGAAAGTGAAATGGTCTTTGATCCCAGGGTCATCGAAAACCGTACATCCAGTGCCTTTGGTGCCATTTACGGCAACAGTTCCAACAATAAATTCGCCGCATTTTTACGCCATGCCAATTTTTCAAAAGATATAAAAAACCTGTATTTCTGCGGGGGCAGTGTACATCCCGGTCCGAGTATTCCCCTCTGCCTGCTTTCGGCTAAAATTACCACTGAATTAATCCCGTAATATTGGGTTAGGGCGGCTTATTTAGTTTAAATTTGCACACTTTAATATAAACAGGTAACTGCCCGGAATTTCAACATTTAAAAAGCAGGAACTACTGTATAAAACCATTGAGGGAAGGGAACCATAAACATGAGCAATCCGGCGATCATAGATATACGGAATTTAACCAAAACATTTAAAGGTGCCAATGAACCGGCAGTTGATGGTATCTCATTTTCGATAAACCGGAATGAGATCTTTGGGCTGCTTGGTCCCAATGGTGCCGGAAAAACAACCACGCTTTCTATCCTGTGCGGCTTGTTTCCGCCAACCGGCGGAAAAGTATTCATTGACGGAAAAGACCTGCAAACCGAATTGCATGCCATCAAAAATATGATCGGCGTAGTACCGCAGGATATTGCCCTGTACCCAACTTTATCTGCCCGGGAAAACCTGGCATTTTACGGGAGCATGTACGGACTTCATGGAAAAGACCTGGCAAATAAAATGGACAGATGGCTTGAAAAACTGGGGTTGACCGATGCTTCAAAAAGACCCGTTTCCACCTATTCGGGCGGCATGAAAAGAAGGGTGAACTTAATTGCCGGTGTTTTACACGATCCCTCTATTTTATTCCTGGATGAACCCACGGTTGGCGTGGATGTTCATAGCCGAAATGTGATCATTGAATGTCTGAAAGAGATCAATGCGTCAGGCACCACCATCATTTACACTTCTCACCATATGGAAGAAGCCCAGAATTTTTGTACCCGTGTTTCCATCATTGACCATGGAAAGATCATAACCGAAGGCACACCGGGTGAACTTATCCGCAACAATGCAGGATCAACCAACCTCGAAAATGTATTTTTAAATTTAACAAACCGCAAATTAAGAGACTGATGATGATCAAATTATGGGCAACGGTTAAAAAAGAAACTTTACTCCTGGTAAGGGATAAAGTAGGACTGTCCATATTATTCCTGATGCCGATGGCACTGATCTTTGTGATGACACTGATACAGGATTCGGCTTTTAAAACCATGAATGAAAAAGGGATCCCCATTGTTTTTGTGAACAATGACCATGATTCGCTGGGCATTATGATCGAACAGGGATTGCGCAATAACGACCTATGTGATTTTCATGACAGCATTGACGGAAGACCCGCCACTGCAGAACTTGCCATGAAAGCAGTTGGCGAAGGAAAATTTTTAGTGGGCATCATCATACCCGCCGGTGCAACGGCAGCCATCCGGAAAAATGTTACCCGGCTTGTGGGTGAAACACTGAATGGCGAAGATACTGCTTCAGAAAAACTTTCACTGCCCGGTGATTCAGTTGAGATCAGTATCATCATTGACCCCGTGGCCAAAAAATCATTTTTAATTTCTGTAACCAGCAACCTGCGTGAATTCATTTCGGAAGTGAAAACAAAGATCATGTTCCAGACCTTCAGCGACCAGGTTGCGGAAGTGATACCAGACAGGTCCAATACCCCAAAAAATACCTGGCAAAAATCGCAGATCATCAGCTATACAGAAATATATGCTTCCAAAACAGCAGATAAAATTGTGCCCAATGCCGTACAGCACAATGTTCCGGCCTGGACCATTTTTGCCATGTTCTTCATTGCCATTCCGCTGTCGGGCAGCATCCTTAAAGAAAAAAATGAAGGCAGTGTGTTCCGGCTATACACCATGCCTACTCCTTATTTAATACTGGTAAACGGGAAGATCATTGTATATGTGATGGTTTGCCTGGTACAGTTCATGCTGATGCTTTCTGTTGGAAAATATTTTTTACCCATGCTTGGCCTGCCGGCACTGGTTATGGGCAACAGCCTGCCGGGCATTTTCATATTAACACTGGCTACTGCGTTTGCGGCAACCGGTTATGGTGTAATGGTTGGCACACTGGCCTCCACCGAACACCAGGCAGCCATCATGGGTTCCCTTTCCATTTTATTATTATCGGCTTTGGGCGCCATCTTGGTACCCAGTTATGTAATTCCTAAATTGATTCTCA
>CAZBIK010000155.1:0-8410 GCA_964491955.1 uncultured Ferruginibacter sp. | reverse complement strand
CCAGGCAAACAAAAACAGTGGAATTCCAATTCCAATTACATAAACAATTGTCACTAAAACTATTTGTGCATTAATTGCCCGAGTTGCCGCCAGTGTGGCGATAGTGGCAAGAATAGGTCCTGCACAAGGTGACCATATTAACCCCAAGGCTACCCCGGTAATAAACCCGGACCCAAATCCATCCTGACCGGCCGAAAATCGGGAGCTAATTTTCCCGGTCAACCTGCTAACAATCGCTTCCAATCTGGCTGAAACCGGCGGAATGACTAAAGATAAACCCAAAAGCCCAATTATCACCGCCGAAAAGAATCGTAAAACATTGGGGTCAAAAGGAATAATTTTAACGATATAAGAAAGAGTGAGCGTGAAAAAAGCAAAACTCACCATGATCCCCAGAGTGACCCCAAAAGGCTTTTTTCTACCTCCGGTGGCGGAACTAGCCAAAATTATGGGCAAAATCTCCTGATTTAAAATTACCTGTTATCGTTACATTACCTGCAATAGTTAATATCCCCGTTGCTGTTTTTGTTCCTGCCCCGCTGAAAACAATATTCTGGAAATTACTTGCCCCGATATTACCCGGGCCTGTTCCAATAAACTCGATCGTTGAACCTGTTGCTGTAAAGGTTCCTGCTTTAGTCCAGTTACCGGCAACCGTATGAGTAAATGCACCTCCGGTTAAGTTCCCGGGTATGCTTATGTTGCCAGCGATCGTTAGAGCCCCTGTTGCGGTTTTTGCACCTGGCCCGGTGAAAGTAACATTTTGAAAATTGGATGCACTGATATTTGCAGCGCCTGCACCATTAAAGTCGATCGTTGAGCCTGTTGCTGTAAACGTTCCTGAATTTGTCCAGTCTCCTCCTACCGTATGCGCAAATAGTCCAGCAGTAAAATTATTTGATATCGTTACATCGCCTGCTATCGTTAATATCCCTGTTGCCGTTTTTGTTCCCACCCCGCTGAAAATAACATTATCAAAATTACTAGCACCGATAATATTTCCTGCTCCAGCCCCGTTAAAATCGATGGTGGAACCTGTTGCTGTAAAGGTTCCTGTCTTGGTCCAGTTGCCCCCTACGGTATGCGTAAAAGATCCGGCAACAAGGGTTGTTGCACCTCCAATACTAACAGCCCCATTAACATTAACAGCACCGAGTAGTGTTTTTGTGCTTCCACCACTCACCGTTAGTGCACCGTAATTGGTAGTTAAATCTGCAGTTGCAGCTATTGACTGTGCACCTGTTCCGGCAAAATCCACCGTCAGATCTGTGAGTGTTTTATTGACAATGGTATATTGAGAGGTTAATGCCGTTATACTATTCAAAGTTACCTGAACTGTACCATTACCTGTCAGTGTTCCTGTACCACTGATAACGCTTGTTGCGTTGGGTGTAAATGTGACCGGTGTATTTACAGTCAGGTTTCCGTCAACTATAATACCGGACGCAGCCGCTGTAATTTTTGTTCCTGTACCTGCAAGATCAAGATCATTGTAAGTTCCTGCAACTATCGTTTGACCTGCACCGTCATATTGAACAGTTCCTCCCCAGGTTTTACCGGCTGAAATTGGTGTACCGGAATTATTCTGGGTTCTTAACAGTCCTGCATGATTTGCAGTACCAACAGATAAAAGAAATGTAGCTGCATTTAATGTTGTCCCGACAGCCGTAGATAAAGTGCCATTAACGTTAATACCTACACCTAATGTGGTAGTGCCGCCTGATACGATTAAATTATTAAATATAGTAAAAATTGTAGCAGGTAAAGTATTCGTAGCCGCCAATTCAACCGTACCACCTCCCGCGGTAAAGACATTGGCCCCGTTATTCGCTAAAGCAAATCCGTTACATACCAGGGTACAGGTACCAGTCATATTAAGAATACCAATACGTGATGTAGCTGCATTTTGCCCTAAAGTAACAATACCTGAAACGGTTAAAATGCTACCGCTGGTAAAATTTAAAGTCGCAATAGTCGTATTTACAGTGGGTGACAGGTTCAGCGATGCACATTCGGCAGTCGTTATATCCACAGTCCGGGCATGACCGCCCAGGATGGTTACGATATCATCAGCATCCGGGATGCCGTCTGCATCCGTACCGCTGGCAATTACCCAGCTTGCCGCAAGGCTCCAGTTCCCGGTGGCCGAATTGGAGTTGAAGGTTGCCTGCCCAAAAGCAGTACTCACAAAAAATAAATTCGCCATCACTAACGTAATGGCCAACACGCGGTATGTCTTGGATAATTTGCTCATGATCGGTTGTTTTGCTGTAAGGTTTAAGGTCGCTGCGGAAACAGCGTTATGGGTTGCTGTTATCCCGGGTTTTACGGGTTGATTTTTATGGAATAAAAAAGACATGATGCCGGGCATCATACCTTCATTTGTTTTTGTATGGTGGTACGGCTCTGTTGTTGTTGCCGTATGGTTGTGCTGCTTTGTATGACGCCTATAATTACAGGTACCCGGCACAGTGGGTTGCACCGGCAAAGGGATGGATCTGGCCAGGTTGATAATCCCTGTAAAAAAAATGTTCATAAGCAAGCTTTTTGTTCAATCCCGGTTATCACCACACCGGGCGAAGTACCGTTTTTAAATAAGCTTTTTAAAGGACGATTGGATGCCGGACAATTATATTGGCAACAATAAACCCGCGGCTGAAAAAAAACATTTTATCCTGTTTTGAAACAGGAACAGCCCGGCAATGTTGATCAGTTAAAAACGTTTTAAGGAGGCATATTGATGCACCCTAAAATTTCTGATAGGATTGGAAAAGCCACGATTAACTAAGGGGGTTAGCAATAGCCTGGTAAGTACTGTTTAACTGGATGGATTTAACAAGGACAGAGAATATAAGCTTTGGTTTCAGTGCTATGTAAATCTACGAAGCAAGGGTAAATATAGACATTGTTTTCAAAAAAACAAATTTTACCATAGTATTTTTACGATATCGCCACTTTTACATATATATATATAATACCGTTGCCCAATAATAACTTCATACGGCTACCCCATTGAAAATCAATCAGCAAGCTGAAATAGCCTGGTATGGGAAACAGGATGCAGGATACAGGATACAGGATGCAGGATACAGGATGCAGGATACAGGATACAGGATGCAGGATACAGGATACAGGATACTTGCTGCTTGCCTTTCATGATGATCTTATGTGTGGATCTGCCATAGCCTTTTTTCATGATTGCTTTTCATTTTTTCCTCCGTTAAGAAATAGTTTTGGCAGAAAATAAATTAACCAATCCAAAATTAACCGGCATAATTTTTCCTTCATTAACCGGGGCAGACATAAATAACTATCAGGCATACCTGCTTAGAAAGGAAATGATTTTTGCTCCCCGGTTTATACCATAATGTTTTTAAATCTTTCTTAAAGAATTTTAAAAATATGCCAATTCATATTCCGGGATTTTTTATGCGCTTTTTGCTCCCGGATTTTTTTAAACCACTGAAGTCAATTCATTTTCATTCCTCAAAACTTACCTGCTGCTGATCATGACATGGTGTATGAAAAAGGAATGGGCAACCTCCCTTTTATGATCATACTTTTTAAAAAACAAATAACGGGGAAGCGTAACTGTTTACTGGTAACTTTTATTAAACAGGTTGGGGTGTTTTCTTTTTCTGAACATTGCCCGGTTAAAAAAAGGTATTGGCTTTTGAAGAATCAATAGCCAATACCTGTTCAATGTGGAGCTGCAGGGAATCGAACCCTGGTCCAAACATATCCGCCGTAAGCTTTCTACATGTTTATTTATGCATTGGTTGTCGGGAAACGGCAGGGGCATAACAAACCAACCATATCCTTAGATGAATGGGCTTAAGCAACGGTCACATCATTCCGTTGCAGCATCCTGTTTTGTTTTTGAGTCGGCGGAAGAACATGGTAACAGGCCAACCTGTTCAACGGCCCTAATGGGTGCTAATCGTATAGATTAAGCAGCCATGGCATACTGAGTATTGCCATTTAAAATTTTCGCATTCTGATTAAAGTGCTAATTACGCAACGCACTACATGCTTACACTTACAAAGAACTATGCTGTCAAAACCGGTCAGCCCCGGTGTAATGCCATTTTGGTATGACCAGGTGCAAATTTACGTAAACTTATCGGTCCTGGCTAAACCGTGTACGCTGAATTTAAAATCAGGCTGGTATGGGGTTTAGCCCATTATACAATAAATTATAATATTTAATTATTTAGCAGGTAGCTCAGTTATTGTAAATTCTTGTTAAAAATATATTTGCATTGTGTTTTTTTTTCAGTATTATTGTATCACGTTATTCATAAAAAACAGCAATTATAAATGGTTTTTTAATCGTTTATAATTGTACCGTTACCAATGAATGTTTTATTATCCTGTAGCTAAAACCTGGTCTGCCCTTTCGAAACTGTAATACTATCCTTCTAAAACCAACTTCTGTATTTAATCAATCATTAAATAATTTTTATGAGAAAAATTATCCCCTTAATCGTTTTAACCGTATTAAGTGCATTCATCACCAAAGCTCAAAATGATCTTCCGGTTGATGCCAGGTCATCCATGATGATCATTGATGCCAACAAAGATGCGATCGGATTCACATCCGGAGATCTCGCTAATTTTATCGTTTCAAGTACTTTTGAAGATAAAGTTTCGGGTATCCGTTATGTTTACCTGCTGCAGGCTTACAAAGGCATCCCGGTATATAACCAGATGACGATCCTTTCTTTCAGGAACGGAAAGTTACTGACCAAAACCGGGGTGTTTGATCCCGGCATGGAAAAAATGACCTTGGGCAATTCGGGTATGCCTTCTGTATCCCCGGAATCTGCCGTACAGTCTGCACTGAGTGACCGCGGCTTCAGGCCTTCCCAACTGGCTGTTGCCATTAACCGCAAAGACCAGGGGCGTTTTGTTGAATTCGGGAACCTGGGCGTTTCTCGTGAAAACATCACTGCGCAATTAATGTGGGTTCCAAACGAGGAAACCAAAACATATGCTTTGGCCTGGCAGGTATATATAATACCTAAGACAACCTCAGATTATTGGCTGGTACGGGTAAATGCACATGACAACAGCATTGTGGGGATATCCAATCTAACCGATTATGATCATTGGGGAACCCCGGATGATCATGCCAATGTAAACTACCCGGCTTTTTTATTTAATAATATGCCAACCGGCGAAGCTCAAAAAAGCATTGAACAAAATAAACCTTTGTTCGATTTTATAAATAATAAAATTGAGAACCCGGAACCATCACTGGTTCCTAATGCAGATTACAGGGTTGTTCCCATTCCATTTGAAGCCCCTTCTTTTATGCCGGGTCCTATTAACACAAGGCATGCATTAAGGTCTAATCCATGGGTAAATGCTACGGTTGCCAATGCCACAACATTAAACTGGCATACCGGTTTGGCTGCTACTGATTATAATTATACAAGGGGTAATAATGTATTTGCCTACCAGGACAGGCTGGATGATGATACTGGAGTTCCTGCAGATGCAGCAACCTCAACAACTGCTTTACCGAACTTGACCTTTAATTTTACTCCGGATTATACCGTTGATCCTACGCAAACAACACCGGTTCCAAACCAGCAATTCAATATCACCAATTTATTTTACTGGAACAACCTGATCCATGATATTTTTTATGCCTATGGCTTCACAGAAGTTGGAGGAAACTTCCAGGATGACAACCTGGGACGGGGTGGTGTTGGTAATGACCACGTGAACGCAGAGGCCCAGGATGGACAGGGAACCAATAATGCAAACTTTGCTACACCGGCAGACGGAGGAAGCGGAAGGATGCAGATGTATTTATGGACTACTGCATCACCATTCCTTGATGGCGATGTTGACAATGGAATTATTATTCATGAATACGGCCATGGCATCAGCAAGCGCATTACCGGTGGCCCGGCCAATACAACCTGCCTGAGCAACCAGGAGCATGGTGGTGAAGGAATCAGCGATTACCTCGCATTAATGCTTACCCAGGATTGGACAACTGCTACATTGAATACCGGTTTTAATTCACCAAGGGGTATTGGTACTTATGCCTTGAACCAGCCCCCAACCGGGCTCGGTATCAGGCCTGCCAGGTATACTACGGATATGGGTGTAAACAATCATACTTATGCCAGTCTGCCTTCACAGGTTGCACCGCATGGTGTGGGTTTTGTATGGTGTACCATGTTGTGGGAAATGACCTGGGAGATCATCAACGAGATTGGTTCGATCACTCCAAATATATATACCTGGAACGGAACGGGTGGAAACGTAAGAGCACTTCGCCTCGTGATGGAAGGTATGCGGACCCAGCCATGCAGCCCGGGTTTTGTGGATGCAAGGAATAATATATTACTGGCCGACACTACCTTGTTTGGCGGTATTTATTCCTGTGCCATTTGGCGCGCTTTCGCAAAAAGAGGTTTAGGGTTTAGTGCACAACAGGGATCCGTTACCAATAAAAATGACGGAACTCCCGCATTCGACCTGCACCCGAACTGTATAACTGCTGGCCCATCAGTAACCATCAACCAGGCAGCAGCCCAGCCAGACCCAACTGCTGTTTCGCCCATTAACTTTACTGTAGTATTCAGCGAACCTGTTGTAGGGTTTGCAACCGGCGATGTTACCTTAGGTGGTACTGCAGGTGCAACTACCGGTACAGTTACAGGAGGACCAACCACATTTAACGTAGCTGTTTCAGGCATGACTGCCGGAGGAACAGTAACCGCTTCAATTGCTGCTGGTGTATGTACCAATGCTGCTCTGGAACCAAATAATGCTTCAACCAGCACAGATAATACAGTTACATTTACGATGGCTCCTCCGGGAGTATGTACCACTTTTGTAGGTACAGTAGGACCGGCCAATACAGCGGTTGGATTAAGGGCATTCAGGGATGGTGTGCCTTCCACATGTGCAGCTCCCGGAACCTGTACCGCATCAACATTGACAGGCGCCTTACATTATGTACAGCATACCTGGACAAACCCGGTTAATGCTGTTCAATGTGTTACTGTAATTTATTCAAACCCGGCTACAAACTTCAGCTTTGTAACTGCACATAATGGATCCGTAGTTTTGACAAACTATTGTACCAACTGGCTTGGAGACCCCGGTTCAAGTGCTGCAGCCGGCGGATCTATAACCTGGTCATTTAATGCTCCTCCACTGGCTACAATTGTATTCCATGTAGGAAATGTTACTGCCGGGCAAACGGCAAGTTATTCACTGGATATAATAGCTCCTATTTGTACACCTCCTGCGATCAATCCGTCTGTAACCATCAACCAGGCAGCGGCGCAGCCAGATCCAACATCGGCATCGCCAATTAACTTTACCGCTGTATTTGATCAGCCGGTAGTAGGTTTTGCAACGGGTGATGTAACTTTAACCGGTACTGCAGGAGCAACTACCGCAATTGTAACCGGAGGGCCTACAACTTATAATATAGCTGTTTCCGGCATGGCCGTAAGCGGAACAGTAATTGCCAGTATCCCGGCCGGTGTTTGTACTAATGCTGCTTTGGATCCAAATAATGCTTCTACAAGCACAGACAATACGGTTACTTATAATGCTCCTCCTCCACCGCCTTGTATAACTACCTTTAGTTATACAGGACCGCCTGTTCCAATACCAGATGGTAACGCGGCAGGTGTAGATATTCCCATTACAGTAAGTGGTGTGGGGACCCTTTCTGATCTCAACTTCAGGCTGGATCCGGGTGCCGGAACCTGCGATAATACTGCTGGTAATACTTTTGCATCAATTTCACATACCTGGAACCCTGATGTAGTTTTAAGATTATCATCTCCGGCAGCTATAACTGTTACACTGATTAACCAAAGAGGTGGAAGTGGTAATAATTTCTGTTTAGTTACGCTGGATGATGATGGGGCATTCCCTCCAACTTCAACGATGCCGACAACTGGTGCAATATCAGGTAATTATGCACCGGAAAATCCACTTTCAGCATTTGATGGCCAAAACGCCAATGGTACATGGATATTAAATGTAAGTGATCTTGTAACTACTGACGTGGGTACTTTGAATGGCTTCTCACTTATTTTTTCGAGTGTTAACCCAACTGTGAACCCGGTAGCCAATGATACGGTTTGTGCCGGTTCACTGGCTGGTCCTTATAACTTTACCAGTGTACCCCCGGGTGCAACCTTTACCTGGACCAACAGTAACCCGGCCATTGGCCTGGCTGCAAATGGTGTTGGAAACATACCTGCATTTACTGCAACCAATGCAACTACTGCGCCTATAAATGCAGTTATATCAGTTACACCTACCTTAGGAACATGTGCCGGTTCACCAATTTCATTCATCATCCGGGTGAATCCATCCGGCCAGGTGAATCCAATTCCCAACCAGGTACTATGCCGTGGAGCTT
>CAZBIK010000154.1:0-8561 GCA_964491955.1 uncultured Ferruginibacter sp. | reverse complement strand
TAATTTTCAGTTCTTTACTGTCCTCATTCCAATCGGCTGTTTTGGCACCTGCTTTTTTAGCCGCTTTTTCAATGGTGGTCTTGCACATGCTGCAATTGCCCCAGACTTTGATGGTTTCGGAACTGTTTGTTTGTGCTGAAGTTGTATTGATGCTGAACATGCTGAATAATATGGCAGCAACTAATGATAATGTTTTCATTGTATAAATATTTTGATGTTGAATTAATAAATGGCGCATATAGCACCTGCACCGGTAAAATATTTAACGGTGTTAAAAATCAATATCAATTCTAAATTCTGAAAACACAATTCATTATACAGGCAGGAGGTGCTGTATGATCAGGCGGGGAATAATTGTTGACTGCTGTTAAAGCAGTATTGTCAGGCATTTGCCAGTCGTAGATGTAATGATCGTTAACTACTTTAAAGGATGAAGCAGCCAGGTCAATATCATTGGAGACCGTTTTATGAGAATCGCTTAATTTATAGAACTTATATTCATCATGACAGCAACCGGTATCTTTTTCTGTCATACCGCATCTGCCGCAGCTGTCACTTGATGAGCCAAACAATTCCATACCGGCTTTATCGCCCATGCAATAATGGAGTTCCAAGGCTATCCCGGAAGAAACAGCCATGTAAACAAACGCCAATATGCCGATATATATCTTTTTCATCTGCAGGGCAAATTTACAACAGAAAAATCAATATGCAACAGGCAAAGGGCAATTGGTAATAATTTTAACAGCATGGCCTGAAGCTTATTAAATATTGAAATTTGCATTCAGCATGCAAATTACCAATTGCTTATTGCCTATTGCCTGTTAATTAACAAACCCCCATTGAATACCGAACCGCAGCATAAATCCCTGGGTTGGGTAATGAGGTGCAGCAAAATTGTTGTTGGTAAATCCAAACCCGTTGGTGAAGTTCACGGTATTCAGGTTTTCGGCACGGATAAAGGCCACGAAGGATTTGATGCGGAAATGAAAGAATGCGGCAATATCCGGCAGGTTCTTCAGTTTGAATGTATCCTGCGGCATGAACTGTCCCATTACCGGTGAATAATTATTGGCTTCAAACGGGGTGAAATACCTAACCTCCAGGCCGGTACTCAAAACCAGGTTCTTAAAGAATATTCCTTCATAAGCCAGTCGGTTTCGTGTAAACAGCAACGGTACTTTAATGGGCGAACTGCCATCCGTTTGCTGCACGGTAACATCGGCATACAGGTTCCAGCGCTTGGTTAATTTTATTTTTTTGGATGCATATACCTGCAGCAGGTTGATCACTTTACTGCTTTGTGCCGTGCGGTAATAATCCGAAAAGTAGGCATAGTTGGTAATGAGGTGATTTTTAAACCCGATATTAATAAACCGGTTGTTGGCATCGGCACCAAAGGAAATGATATTTTCTTTTTTGGTTATCCCGGGGTTATTGTTGAAATTAAAATTGGAGGCATTGTCAAAAATAAAGGATGGTGTACGGTTCACATTTTTAAAGAAAATATGTACATCCCCCAGCTTACTGCTGAGCCGCCTCGAAATGGTTGCATAAATGCTGTAATCGCCGTTGTTGAGGCCGGTTACATAAAACTCGCCTTTCGCCAGTACATCCCACAGTTTGTTGCGTGTTTTATTCCGGTACTCGCCATGAATGATGGCATTGTAATAATTTCGGGTACCGGTCCTTAATTCGCCCTTTATATTTTCCAACGTTACACCGGCTGATAAGAACTGCCCCGGGTTTTTGGTGTCCGGGAAGGTCAATAAGGTAAAATCATTACGCATTACCGACCATTTATCACGCACAAAAAAACTGTCTTTCCCTATTTTGGGAACAGTATCATACCAGTTGTTGTAAATGGCCGAATCTGCCTGGTCATCCCTGAATAAAAAATTGTAGGTGCTGTATGTAAAGCTGTGTTGGGCACGCAGTTTTGGATAAAACAGGTATTCCGTAGTGGTATCATTGATGGCAATGGAATCCTTTTTGCCGATGTCGTAGGTTTGCCGCACGAAGACAGTAAAATCCTTATAAATATTCCCGGTGGTAACACTCGACTGAAAAGGATTGGGTTCATAATTGGCGGCGCTGCCCAGGTTAACAGGTACGGAAAAACGCTTTTTGTAATTGGGGTTTTTCAGCGAGGAATCGGATTCTATTCCGCCGTTCTCCGAATTCTTGATGGTATTTCCCAATATGGTCAAAAATGCCGCATATCTTTTCCGCCTGCCCTGGTAATTCCCAAACAACCGGTAACTTTTGTGGTTGGTATTCTGCGTAACAAAAAAACCGGGTGCGCTGATGAGCCGGTAATCAAACCCAAAACCGAGATTTGGCCTCGGGTTTTGGGTATGCAATGCCTTTATCATCTGCTCTTTTCCGGAAGCCAGCTGGTAACTCAGTTGCGAAAAGGGCCTGTTTGTTTTATAGAATTTGGTTTCTTCCAGTGTAAAACGATAAATATCAAATGCATGAAACCCGGCATCCCAGCCGGGTTTGGCGTAAGGCTTGTAAATTAAAGGATAGGCTGCTGCGCCATTATTGCCCAGGTACAGATAAGATGACGGTACTGAAAAATATTTATCAAAATCATTGATGGAAGAATCAAAAGGGATATTGCGTATGGAATCAAGATACCTGTATGTAATGGCTATGGAATCTTTTTTATCATCGCGGTGTACAAAACCAATGGTATCCTTTGACCCGGATGATGCAGATCTGAATTCTCCCAGCCTGCCTCCTATTTTATTAAGCACAGGTTCCTGCGCATACAGGAACTGGAAACAAAAAAAAGTTAATACCAGGACAAAAAGATGCTTCATTAATTGAATCTTAGAGTTGTGTGATCAATTCACAAATAATTGTTTTGAAACCGGGTTCAGCATTCCTTGCTGCCTGCAAAACCTCTTCATGGGTAATTTTGATCTCTCCTTCATGAATGCCCAGGTCGGTGATCACACTCATGGCAAAAACCGGCAGTCCCATATGCACCGCGGCGATCACTTCCTGAACGGTACTCATACCTACCGCATCGCCACCAAGGGCAAGGATCATTTTATATTCGGCACGGGTTTCAAATGTGGGACCGGTCACTGCCACATAAACACCTTCCTGTACGGGTATTTTATTTTGAGCTGCAATGGCCTTTACTTTATGGATGAGTTCCTTTTTATAAGGTTCGCTCATATCCGGGAACCTTGGCCCCAGTTCTGTTTCGTTTTTTCCGATCAAAGGATTGGGCGCCAGCTGGCTGATATGATCCGTAATGATCATCAGGTCGCCCACTTTAAATGCAGGGTTAACCCCTCCGGCTGCATTGCTGATCAACAGCGTTTCAATACCCAGGAATTTCAAGACCCTTACAGGAAATACGACCTGGTCGGCTGAATAGCCTTCATACACATGAAAGAGGCCGGCCATAGCTACTACTTTTTTACCGCCCAGTTCACCAAAGACCAACCTGCCACTATGCCCTGCTACCGTACTTACAGGAAAATGAGGTATATCGCCGTAAGGAATTTCTTTTTCAATTTTAATTTCGTTTACGAAACTGCCAAGCCCGCTTCCCAGGATAAGTCCCACGCCTGGTTTTTCATTGTATATACTCTTTATAAAATCAACGGCTTCTTTAATCTTCAACATCATACCCATTTACTGTTTTAAGCGCCAAAGGTAAGGTAAGTTTGGAGTTTGGACGTTTGGAGGTTCAGCGTTTAGGGTTAAGGGCTTGGTTTTTATTACGATAACCAACGGGATGAATGAAATTGGAATAAGATACGCTGCCGGGAACATAATACTGCAAACCCCAAACTTTAACTTGTTTTTAATTATCTTCGCGAAAATTTTTCCTTTATGAATCTTCACGAATACCAGGCTAAAGAAATACTGAAAAAATACAATGTCCCGGTGCAGGAGGGCATTCCCTGCAATACACCCGGCGAAGCTGAACAGGCCTATAAGCAAATTCATACTCAATACGGAAGCAAGTTTGCCGTGGTGAAAGCACAGATACATGCCGGTGGCCGCGGTAAAGGAAAAATTGTGGGTACGGAACAACGCGGTGTGGCAGTTGGAAAAAATGCCGAAGATGTTTTTAAGATCGCCCAGAATATACTCGGGGGCACACTGGTAACCATACAAACCGGTGAAGCCGGAAAACTGGTAAGCAAAGTGCTGGTTGCCCAGGATGTTTATTATGAAGGGCCAAACCCGGTAAAAGAATTTTACCGGTCGATACTGTTAGACCGTACCAAAGGGCAGAATGTGATCATGTACAGTACCGAAGGCGGTATGAATATTGAAGACGTGGCACACGATACACCGGAAAAAATATTCAAAGAATGGGTTTTCCCGGGAGGGATGCTTGAACCCTTCCAGGCACGCAAGATTGCATTTAATTTGGGATTGAGCGGCGTTGCTTTTAAAAACTGCGTGAAGTTTGTTACCAATTTGTACAATGCTTATGTTGGTTCTGATTGCGGCATGCTTGAAATAAATCCCCTGTTCAAAACCAGTGATGATAAAATAATTGCCGTTGACTGTAAAATGAATATTGATGACAATGCATTGATGCGTCACCCTGAGATCGGATCACTGCGCGACCTGAGCGAAGAAGACCCAACAGAAGTGGAAGCCGGGCAGTATAATCTGAATTTTGTAAAGCTGGATGGCAATGTGGGCTGCATGGTAAACGGCGCCGGGTTGGCCATGGCCACCATGGACATGATCAAACTGAGCGGAGGCGAACCGGCAAACTTCCTGGATGTGGGCGGAACTGCCAATGCACAGACTGTGGAAGCCGGTTTCCGCATTATTTTAAAGGACCCCAAAGTAAAAGCGATACTGATCAATATATTCGGAGGGATTGTACGTTGCGACAGGGTTGCTCAGGGTGTAATTGATGCGTACAATTCGATCGGAAATATCAATATCCCCATCATTGTAAGGCTGCAGGGCACCAATGCCGATGTTGCCAAAAAATTAATTGATGAAAGCGGGCTGAAAGTTAAAAGCGCTATCCAGTTAAGCGAAGCCGCCGAACTGGTAAATAAAGCAGTAGCTTAATATATTTTGTCTTTACCTTTTATTCATGAACCCCCCGGTGTGCAAACAGCCAGGGGGTTTTTACATAAATCACACTTTAATGGATATTGGCAGGGTTATTGAATTTGTTTATTGAGATCACCTTAATATGAATGTGATCACAAGATCACTTAATCAAGAAATCATGAATGTAAAATTCCCTGTTGCAGTTATTGCCCTGTTTTTTGGTTTAACCATGACTGCTTTTGCCCAACCAAAAAAGCATAAAAAATTCCGGCATAAAGCACCGGTGCATAAAGTACATCTAAAAAAGGCACCGGTTCCACGGGGGCCGGTTGTTCTTTTACCACCGGGACCACCCAGGCCAGTTTTTATAAAGCCGCCATTACCGCCGGGACCAAGGTTGCCGTTGCCACCGCGGCCGTTTTAATTTTAAATGATAACAACCCGTACATTATAAGATCAATGTAAAAAGAGTGAACCTGTAAAATGGTTCACTCTTTTTTTACCCGTTATTTTTCAATATTTTTATACCCGGCACCCCGGATCAGGGCCAAACATTCAAACAGGTTTCCACATAATAAAAAATTGCTAATGCTCCGGATAAACAATAATCCATTTCCTGAAATAAAAACACAAAGGCTGCTACTCCGTAAAATGACAAATGGGGATGCGCCTGCATTATTATTCCTCAGGTCGGATGACCGGGTCATGCAATACATCGGGCGGGAAAAAACAAAAACGGTGGAAGAAGCTGAAGCATTTATTGAAAAAATAAATGCTTCCGTAGATGCAGATGAATCCATCATGTGGGCCATTGCCTTGCAGAGCGATCCCGGCACCCTGGTCGGCACCATTTGTTACTGGAATATTTTAAAAGACCATTACCGTGCTGAAGTAGGTTATGTACTACATCCTGATCACTGGAATAAAGGGCTCATGAAAGAAGCACTACAAAGCGTAATTGATTATGGGTTTACTGAAATGAAGCTCCACAGTATCGAAGGCCATATAAATCCGGAAAATATAGTATCGGGCATCCTATTGGAAAAATGCGGCTTTACCAGGGAAGCCTATTTTAAAGAAAATTTTTATTTCAGGGAAAGATTTTATGACTCTGCTGTTTATTCCCTGCTGGCCCGTTAAAAATGAAAACCCGGGAATATTTTAAAACCTGATCGGGTATTATTTTAAATGGTATCTCCTTTCATTCACCACTAAAATTTACAACAATGAATCAACTGGAACAAAGGGTAATAAAACTCGAAAAAAGCCTGCAGGCTTACCGCATATTCTTCGGTACATCAATAATTATTTTTACTGCCGTGATACTCATGTCATCGGGTAAAAAAGATGATGTACCCGACATCATAAAAGCAAAAGCCTTCCAGGTTGTTGACAACAGCGGCAATGTGCTGGTATTAATGAATAAGGAAAAAGGCAGCGGCCAGCTGGCCACCTATTCTTCATCCGGCCAGAAATTAGTGCGCCTGTTTACTTCAGAAAGCGATGCCGGCGCCATCAACACTTTTGATCCTGACGGGAACCTTAATTTCAAGATCACCAACAATGTAAAAGGCGGCGGATACCTGGCCATGTACAATACCAGTTTAAAAGAAGTTGTTGAACTGGGTGTATTGAATTCAAAAGACGGCTATGTACAGGTGAATGACAACAATGGTGAAAAACTTGCAAAGATCACTGCCACTACAGAAGGTGGCGGGCATTTTTCCTTAACCAGGAATGGCAGGGAGACAATAACCATATCAGCTGCAACTCCCGGCGGCAGGTTAAGCATTTATGATAATACGGAAAAGCGTATAGGTTATTTCGGCACGCAAAACGATCTGAGCTGCAACCTGTCTGTGTACAATAACAGTGGGACTCGCATTGGCGGATTTCCGAACTATTAACAGGGCCGTTTGAAATAAAAAAAACAGGCTGATGATCTACAGCCTGTTTTCTTAATCTTTTATTACCGTTCGAACCTGTTTTACAAACTGCCCATGGCCATCACTTTGGTTGGAGCGGGTACTTCGGGGCCTGCGTCTTCCAGCGAAACGGCAAAAGCCTGCGCTTTACCAAAACTTTTCATTTGCTGAATATGCACTTTTTTTCCGTTTATTTCCGTGGTGATGATGCCGCCATTAACTGGCTTCCCGTCAACAATTGCCCAAAACTGGTATTGCTTTCCTTTGGGCGGTGCCGGTAAATGGGAAGGATCGAGGTACACTTCACTGGTATTTTGTATCCAGTAGATCCTGGCCTGGGCATCAGGCACATCCGGCATACCGCCCAATTTAACATGCATCGCATCCTTATTGGTCATCACCCCCATATCATCCTCCATATTTTTTGCCAGCTCTTTCTGTTTTTCCAGTTCGTTTTGCGTAATGGCCAGTTCCCTGCCTGCCTCCCGGTATTTTGTATAAAAAGTATAATTTAAAATCAAACTGCCCAGCAATAAAACAATACAGGCTGCTACCGCATTTTTCCAGAAATGGGTTATCCTCCGAACTGGAGCATTGCTGCCATCAACGGGTTTAAGATCAATTACCGGTGCTGCATTATTTGTATTGATGGTGGCAAATATTTTATCCTTTACCATAGCTGCAGGCTCAATAGCCAGTGACCTGGCATAGGATTCCAGTCCGGATTGAATGGCTTCAATTTCGGCTGCCACTTCGGGATATTGTTTTGCCCATTGCAGTACTTCAGCCGTTTCGGCAGCCGAAGTAAGCCCTGTACAATACAGTTCCAAAATGCCCGATGATATGATCTCCTGTGCGTTCAAATTTATTTTATTGTAACATTTTTCTTAATTCCAGAATGGCAGCCCGCATCCGCGTTTTAACGGTACCCAAAGGTATTCCCATTTCCTTTGATATCTCTTCCTGGGTAAAGCCGTTAAAATAAGCCAGGTCGATAATGCTGCGCTGCTCCGGTTTTAAATGGACCAGTTGTTTTTGTAAGCCCATGGCATCAAAACGCTCAGATACACGCCCGTCGCCGGGTAAATTACTTACGGAATTTTCATCGGTTGAGATTTTTGCCTGCTTTTTATATCCCTTACTCCGCAAGGTATCTATCGTAAGGTTACGGGTGATGTTGAGCATCCAGGTAAACAACCTCCCTTTACCGGCATCATAGGCCGGAAAATTATTCCAGATCTTCACAAAGGCTTCCTGCAAAATATCTTCAGCCAGTTCCCGGTTCTCCACCATCCTGTATATGATGCCATTCAGGGCCGCTGCATAGTTATCGTACAGGTACGAAAATGCCTGCTGATCCCTGCTTTGCAGCAGCATCACCAACTCTTCTTCACTGTATTTTATGGATCCGGTCAAATGTAAATGGTATGTATACTTCACGAAAATAACAGATTTTAATTAAACCGGTTGACTTTAAAACGGATCTCTGTTATTTTCATGTTGCACCTGATCAAGCTGTCATCACCGGTTTCCCGGTTTTAAAAATTTATGTAGGTTTGATAAAAATACAGGCATCTACAA
>CAZBIK010000153.1:0-8570 GCA_964491955.1 uncultured Ferruginibacter sp. | reverse complement strand
CCGATTTATTTTCAGACCGACGGGTTATCCTACTTCTTATATGCGCATTTTTTCTTATATTTGATTCCCCACACAGCTACCCCGCTGTAAAACAGCCTGTCTCATCCCAATTAACCTCTAAACGTTAACTAAAAGGAATTTTATGAGACAGTCCATTATCGAAAAAAGCTTTTTGCTTTGTTTGTTTGTATTCGCCACCATTCAGGGTTTCTGTTCAGAAAAAGTAACGGTCACCTCCAATCCGCAAACGGCCCGTATTTATGTGGACGGGATTCAAATGGCCTCCGGCAAGGTAATCGTAAAGATTCCCAAAGGCGCCTGTGTTACAGTTGAGGTAAAATCGGAAGGGTATATCCCGGAAACAAGGACCTATTGCAAAAAAAGGGGCGTTTCACCACCGCCAAAAACAGACTATTTTCAATTACAACCTGATGAGTCTTATACATCCTCACTGCAATCTGATATTGCCAATAATGAAATTGTGCTGAATGTAAAAAACGACCGTACAAAAGCCGAAGCCTGGAAAATCATTGTTACCACCATCCTGAGTAAATTCGATGTACTTGAAAACAATGATGAAAAACTGGGATACCTGCGTACATCATGGGTTGGTGCAACTTTTAAAGCCAACACGGTAAGGATGCGAGTTATTGTTAAGCAATCCACTGAAGATCCGTTGTCGTACAAGATCAAATTCGTTTCCGAAAATTCAGGAAGGTCAGGCACTGCTTTTAATGCCGATGAACAATACCGGGCTTTCGACAGGATCTTAAAAAAGTATGATGGGTTCCTGGAGGAACTGACAACTAAACTTAAGAATTAAACCAAAAATACCAGGGTAAATCAACCCGGATGCAGCTGTACCTTTTTGCAGCTGCATTTTTTATTACCGTTCATGAACGGTTAAAAGCGGGTAATATGTTATTTTTGCCTGTCCGCAGTTGATAAAAATGTAATTCTTTTACCAATCAATCCAGTACAGCATGGCCAACATTTTAATTATTGATGATGAAAAATCGATCCGCAAAACCCTCTCCGAGATCCTGAGTTATGAAGGATACAAGATCGATGAAGCGGGCGATGGTGAAGAAGGATTAAAAAAGTTTTCGGAAAAGACCTACGATGTGGTGCTTTGCGATATTAAAATGCCCAAACTGGACGGGATCGAATTCCTGGACCGTTCCAAAATGATAAACCCCGATGTGCCCGTGATCATGATCAGCGGCCACGGCAACCTGGATACAGCCGTTGAAGCGGTAAAAAAAGGGGCGTTTGATTATATCAGCAAGCCGCCAGACCTGAATCGCCTGCTCATTACCCTGCGCAATGCACTTGATAAGCAAAGCCTGGTTACAGAAACCAAAGTGCTGAAACGCAAAATAGGCAAGGCTTTGGAAATGGTTGGCGACAGCGGCCCGCTCAACAAGATAAAAGATACGATCGAAAAAGTGGCGCCCACAGATGCCCGTGTTTTAATAACCGGCGAGAATGGAGTGGGCAAGGAACTGGTAGCCCGCTGGATACACGAAAAAAGCAACCGCAGCAGTGGCCCCATGGTGGAAGTGAACTGTGCGGCCATTCCCAGCGAACTGATCGAAAGTGAATTGTTTGGCCATGAAAAAGGGTCCTTCACTTCTGCCATCAAACAACGAATCGGTAAATTTGAAACCGCCAACGGCGGCACTTTATTCCTGGACGAAATAGGGGATATGAGCCTGAATGCACAGGCAAAGGTGTTACGTGCATTGCAGGAAGGAAAGATCACCAGGGTGGGTGCGGATAAGGACATTTCGGTTGATGTGCGGGTAATTGCCGCCACCAACAAGGACCTGCTGAAGGAAGTGGATGAAAAGAATTTCCGGCTCGACCTCTATCACCGCCTGGGTGTGATCATCATACATGTACCGTCATTGAATGAACGCAGGGATGATGTGCCGGCATTGGTAGAGCATTTCCTCGATATCATTGCCTCCGAATATGGCCAGCCCAAAAAAGAAGTAGATCCCAAAGCCATGGAAGCCTTAAAAAATTATAACTGGACCGGGAATATCCGGGAACTGCGCAATGTGGTGGAAAGGCTGATCATTTTATCCGGCAAAACGATCACCCTGGAAGATGTGGAAAATTATGTGCTGCCGAAGAAATGATCATTACCGGAATTATTCTACAGGTTAATGGTATAATTGAGCTTTTTTCATTGTACTGCGGGATAAATTAAATAATACACTTACAATTTAAGTTCCCCTTTAGGGGACAGGGGTATGAAAACTATTTATTGCATCAGTGGATTGGGGGCCGATGAAAGGGCTTTTTCAAAACTAAAAGTGCCGGGGTATAAGCTGGAGGTCATCAAATGGCTGATACCTGAAAAAGATGAGGACCTGCCGCATTATGCCGGCAGGATGCGTGATTTTATCAAAGAAGAAAATCCGGTACTGATGGGGCTTTCTTTTGGCGGCATGGTTTGTACAGAAATTGCCAAACTAATGGAGGTTGAAAAAATAATCATCATATCCAGCATCAAATCTGCCGCTGAATTGCCAACCTGGCTCAAAACCGTTGCTGTACTGCGCCTGAACAGGATCTTCCCGTTGCGGTCAACGCGGTTAACACAGCCTATCCAGAACAGGATGCTGGGCATTCAAACGGAGGAAGAAAGAACACTGGTGTCTTCTTTGCGGAAAAAAGCCGACCTGCCTTATGTTACCTGGGCGGTTGACAAAGCCATCAACTGGAAAAATGAATGGCAGCATCCCAAAATATTCCATATTCATGGCGATAATGACCATTTGTTCCCGATCAGATATGTAAAACCCACATTCACGATAAAAAAAGCAGGCCATTTCATGATCATGAACAGGGCGGATGAGGTAAGTGATTGTATCATTTCCATTTTACAGGAAAACGATTGATGGCCTGTTAAACTTTTTAAAACATTATTGACCCGAACCATTGTCAAACGGTATATTATGGTATTTTTGGCAATACTAAAAATTAACGCATGAGTATAGGCTGGATCGTTTTTATTATCGGTACGCTGGGCTGGCATATCGGTATGTATGGTATGTTCAGAAAAGCCGGGATAGAAGGCTGGAAGGCCCTGGTGCCTTTTTACAATACCTGGTGCATGGTGGAAAAAATGGAGCTGAAAAAATACTGGTTCTTCCTGCAGTTCATTCCCATTGCCGGCCAGTTCATCACCATCTGGATCTGCATCAAATTTGTGGAGCATTTTGGCCGCTTTGGGTTCTGGCACCATGCTGCAGCCGTTTTTTTTCCGTTGTTTTACTTTCCCTACCTCGGGTATTCAAAGAGCGAAAGGTATGCAGGTATTGCTGTAGTTAAAAATTACAAAAAATCAGGGATACGCGAATGGATAGATGCCGCTGCCTTTGCCATTGTTGCGGCTACCCTTATACGCACTTTTGTTTTTGAGGCCTATACCATTCCCACGCCTTCGATGGAAAAAACACTGCTGGTGAATGATTTCCTGTTTGTGAGTAAATCCACATACGGGCCGCGGATCCCGAATACACCCATTGCGATGCCCTTTGTGCACCATACCATCCCGGGTTTGAATGTGAAATCCTATGTGGAATGGATACATATACCCTATACCCGCTGGTTTGCAGGACCGGTAAAAAGGAATGATGCCGTTGTTTTCAATTTCCCGGTAAATGACACGCTGATCAACGACGAGATCAATTTCGGCAGCCGGGTAACCTATTATGATGAAGTACGGAGAACAAGCCGCGACAGGGTATGGCAGGATTACGGCGACCTGATCATTACCAGGCCGGTTGATAAAAGGGAGAACTTTATCAAGCGTTGTGTAGGGATCGGCGGTGACAGCATCCAGATCATCAACGGCAAACTGCATGTGAACGGCAAACCCGAAGATTATTTTCCGCAATCTGAAAGATATTATTTAATGCAGGTACCCGAAGGCGTTTACCTGGATGAGGAAAAACTGGCTGAACTGGGCATCAAGGTCCGGGTTTCGCAGGAAGACCTGCGGCAGGTGAACAATACCCTGTACCAGGTGAATATCACCAATGAAGAAAAGAAAAATCTAAAACTGCCCCCCGGTTATATTTTAACCGATTATATTTTTGATCACCGAAACGACCTGTTCCCGTATTATGACGACAGCACGGGCAGAACCTGGTCGGCCGATAATTTTGGCCCGTTGTGGATCCCGAAGAAAAATGCAACCATACCGCTTACCCGTGATCATATGATCCGTTACGGGCGTTGTATACGCGTATATGAAGGCAATGAAATTGAAGAACGCGGCGGTAAATATTTTATCAATGGTGTGGAAACTGCCAGCTATACATTTAAAATGGATTATTACTGGCTGATGGGGGATAACCGCCACAACTCACTAGACAGCCGTTACTGGGGCTTTGTACCGGAAGACCATGTGGTTGGAAAAGCATCTTTGATCTGGTTCAGTTATGAGAACGGTCCACGCTGGAAAAGGCTGTTCCGCTGGATCAAATAATTTTGTTTGTTTTAGATTTTAAGATTTAACTTTAAAGAACGGATGGGTCCTCTCTGCAGCAATGCCGGGAGGACTTTTTGTCTGGCTTAAAAATAAGGTATGAATAAAGAAGATTTCCGGTTTTCCTATGACGTGTACCTTTCGGTTGACGAACTGCCGGGGCAGGATCAGTTGCTGGTTGAAATGGCCAGGGCAGTAACTGCATCTGCCTATGCACCTTATTCAAATTTTCATGTGGGCGCAGTAGCCCGGCTGGTCAATGGAGAACTGGTTACCGGAACCAACCAGGAAAACGCTTCATACCCGGTTGGTATCTGTGCCGAACGGTCTTTACTGGCAACAGCTGCTTCTTTATTTCCCGGGATCGCCATTGAAACCATGGCCATCAGTTACCACAATATCAACGGTGTAAGCAATCACCCGATATCGCCTTGTGGCATGTGCCGGCAAAGCCTGGTTGAATATGAAGAACGGGTAAAGAAACCGATCCGGTTAATACTGAGCGGTATGGATGGGAAAGTGATCGTATTGGAAAAAGCCAATTTACTCCTGCCGCTTTCATTCGGAAGCATTGACCTAAAATAATGTTTGCACCCCGTTTGCGATCTTTCCTTCATGTTCCAGCAGCCATTTCTTTCTCCAGAGGTCGCCACCATAACCAACAAGTTCGCCATTACTTCCAATTACCCGGTGACAGGGAACAATGATACAGATGCTGTTGTTGCCATTTGCTGTTCCTACGGCCCGTATGGCTTTTACATTGCCGATCCTTTTGCTCAGTTCCAGGTAACTGATCGTTCTTCCATAAGGGATCCTGCAAAGTTCTGCCCAAACGCTTTGCTGAAACGGGGTACCCACCTGCGATGTGTGTATGGTGAATTCAGTTCTTTTTCCTGCAAAATACTCATCCAGTTGTTTAATGCATGTTTTTATTACCGGTGATTTAGGACTGGTGAAATTGAGTTCCTCTTCATTTATTTTGGCACCTTTCCAGGAGTTCACAAATAAAACATCTGATATGGCATTGCCATTGCTCCTGATCTCAAGTGCACCAATGGGAGACTGGTAATATACTATTTCGATATTCATTTTTGGATCGTCATTGCGAACAGCGTGAAGCAATCTTCTGATCAGTCGATTGCTTACCCAATATTTATCGGGATGCCAGCCTGCCATGTCGCTACCCAATTTACAGTAATTTCTTTTGTCCCTTTGGGTAAAATATAATTTCTTTGAACAACACATAGATGACCAGGTTATGAAGAGTGAATCAAAATTTTATGAAAAGGCCATGTCGGCAGTGGCTGATCCTTTCCGGATGTCCATCCTGCAGGAAATTTCAAAAAAAGGGGAGATCCGATGCTGCGATGTTGAGGGTTTGACCGGCCTGTCGCAACCCACCTGTTCGCATCATATAAAATTACTGGCCGAAAGCGAACTGATCGACTGCCGCAGGCCGGGGAGGATTAATTATATCAGGATCCATAAAAAAACTTTTAAAAAACTTGGAACGTATTTTTAGCGGTTTGGCCTGTAGGAAAACGCCTGTGGCGTGTTCACATTGGTTATTCCGAAGGAAGAACACGCCACAGGCGTGTCCCTACCCGATTTTTGATCCGTTTTTAACGGGCATCGTTGGCATCAACAAAACCACGTCATTGTTTTCATCATACACACCCAATACCAGGCATTCGCTGAAAAAACCGGCGATCTGTTTTACCGGGAAATTCACAACGGCGGCCACCTGTTTGCCAACCAGTTCTTCTTTCGTATATAATGCTGTTATTTGGGCTGATGATCTCTTAATTCCCATCGCACCAAAATCAATTTGTAACCGGTAGGCTGGTTTCCGGGCTCCGGGAAAATCATTTACTTCCAGTATGGTTCCGGTACGGATATCTATTTTTTCAAAATCATCCCAGCTGATCATAATTTTTCTGCTTTTACAACGGCATCTACATTAAGCCTGCCGTAAATATGCGGAAATTCCTCGTTTACTGAAGGTGCCAGTTCATATTTTAACGGGGCCGTTAATTTTGTTTCATCAATGTGCAGCAAAATTAAATTACCTGATCCTTTATAGTAACGGTCTAAAACGCCCTGCACCTGTTCTGTTTTACTGGTATGAATAAAACCTTCCGTGGCCAGGGAATCTGCCTCGTAAAAGCCCTGTTGTACTGCTTTATACCAGTTTGTTTCAGATACAACGTGATAGATCATGCGTCTAATAAATTTGCCAGTAACAGCAGTTCGTCCATTTTGTACCGGTTGCGTTCGTTGTCAAAGCATTTACTCAGTTCTTCCAGCAGGAACTGGATAATGCGTTTGTTGTTCATCTGCCGGAAATAAGAAGCGACCGGCGGAACAGAGATGCGTTTAAAATAAGCTTCCACATCCTGGTGGCTGTACATCTGCCCGTTCAAGGGGTCAATATAAAAATTTATTTTTTCAGAAGCATGGCCCTTTGGATTCAACAGGTCGTGTTGCTGGTCCACATAGGCAAGTATGAACTGGCGGGGAATATTGATGGCCTTTACCGGCAGGTCAAGCAATTCGCAAAGGGCAATATAAATGATGCCGTTGCTTAAAGCGTTGCCTTTTTTACTTTCCAGTGTCTTGTTCACCAGGTAATCATCCGGGTTATTATAGGCGAACTCAACGCCCTTTTGTTTAAAGTAATTATAATAAATACTGGTAACAATATTGATCTGTTCAATGGGGGTGAGGTAATTGTTCAGTTCGAGCCAGGTGTTCCTGCGCAGTTTTTCCATATCCTGGTAAACTGCTGTTGCATCCAGGTCTGGATAATGGTAACGGGCAACCAGCAAAGCGCCTTCCAGCAGGTCGTTGTCGCCTGCAGCCCATTCGGTAAAATCATCGGTGAGGTCCCTGAAATGTAAACGGTGGATCAGCAATTCAATGCGTTCCTGGATCTCTTCATTGGTGGTGTTCTCCCAAAGGCTTTCGAGGTTGGGAATGATGTCCTTGCCAAAGGAAATGATCTTATTGCTAACGGTGATATACACATCTTCATCCGGGTCATCTATCAAATGCAGGAGGGCCGTTATTTCTTTATTTTCTTTCAAGGTTGAGGTATAATTTTTATGAATGTCCGAAAAGGGATGTGAAATAAGAAGTTAAAATTTTCCACAGCTGTTATTAAATAAAAAGGCGGGAATATCCAGCGTTGCAGTACATATTATTTACTGTAAGTGTTTGTAAAACTGAATTGAGGGAAAGAAAACTGCCTTAATCCAATAGAGGCTAACAGTCTTCGTATTACGGCGAGTCCCTTTCAGGAGACTCGCCTGTGAAAAAGGGAAATAAAAACCTGCCTGAATTTAATACATGTAACAGTCTTCTTATTACGGCGATATATGATTTACTTTTTCTTTGCTGTTTTTTTAGGCGATGCTTTTTTCTTTGCAGGGCCTTTCTTGTCAAATGCTTTCGGGTCCTGAGCAAGTATCATTGCCTTTACTTCATCAAGGCTGACGGCAGCCAGTGCCTCTGCCGTATATTTACCTTTTGGCAAACGGACCCGTTTTTTATTGTACACCAGTTCCGGGCCCCAGCGGCCATTTTCGATCGCGATCTTTTCATCGGGCCATTGCTGAATAAAACGGTTGGCCTCCTTTTCTATTTTCTTTTGAATGAGTTCGTTGCAATCCTGTTGTGTGAGGTGATCAAAAGGATAACGGGCAGGCACATTGATGAACATATCATTCCATTTGATGAACGGCCCAAACCTTCCCTTGCCTTTTGTTATCGGTTTCTCATCATAAAAACCAATGGGGGCATCTTCAATTTTTTTGGCATTGATGATGGCTATGGCCCGCTCCAGGTCAACTGTTGACGGTTCTTCGCCCCTGGGAATAGAGATGAACTGATCGCCAAATTTCACATAGGGCCCAAAGCGGCCAATGTTCACCGTTATTTCCTGTCCTTCATATTCGCCCAGCGGGGCACCCAGTTTAAAAAGTTCCTGTGCTTCCTCCAGGGTAATGGTCTCAATGCTTTGCGTGGGTTTCAGTTTGGCAAATTTTGGTTTTTCATCACCTTC
>CAZBIK010000152.1:0-8626 GCA_964491955.1 uncultured Ferruginibacter sp. | reverse complement strand
AACTGTTCTTTTGTTATTTGCAACCTTTCCCGGGAAGTGGAGCATTTGCTGGACCATAAAGAATTGCTGGACATCATGAATATAACGCCTACAGAAAGTGAAGCCTGGGATATATTGCAGATGGAAGAGATTGAAAGGGAGTTGTTGGGAGATGGATGAGGGAGAAAGGAATCAGGAGTTAGGAGCCAGGAGTCAGGAATTGGGAATCCACCTTCGCTTAAGCTACGGTGGATAAATTGGGAATTGGGAATTGCCGGGCTTTTAGGCTGCGATTGAATAACAAACAGGGTCTGTTATTGATAAAGAGCCTGTTCATTGCCGGCCCGGTATAGCAAATGATTTTACCACCTTTTAAAAAGCATACAAGAAACCAAAATAAATAAATTTGCTCGCATTAACCATTCTTGGAAACAATTCTGCCATACCCGCTTTTGACAGAAACCCCACTGCCCAGGTTTTACAAACCATGGAAGAGAGTTTTTTAATTGACTGCGGCGAAGGCACCCAGATGCAGCTGACGAAATTCAAAATAAAGCAGAGTAAAATAAACCACATTTTCATTTCTCATTTACACGGTGATCATTATTTTGGACTGATCGGTTTACTCACCAGCATGAGCCTGCTCAACCGCACGCAGGACCTTCACCTGCATGCACCACCGGAACTTGAACAGCTCATCCGTTTACAGCTGGATTATGCGTCTACGCACCTGTCTTACACGCTGCATTTTCACCCCGTAACAAAAGCAGGCATGATCGCAGATACCCATAAAATGACCGTGGAATGTTTTGCCGTGCAGCACCGGATACCCTGCTGGGGATTTATTTTCAGGCAGAAAAAAAATCCGCGCAAACTGAACCCTGAACGTGCAAAAATTTACGAGATCCCTGCTGCTTTTTATGAAAGGCTGCAGCAGGGTGAAGATTATGTGACCAAGAAAGGGACCATCGTCCCCAACGAGGAAGTGACCACTGAAGCACCTAAGCCTAAGAGTTATGCGTACTGCGCAGATACCATTTATGATATAAGCATTGCGGCAAAAGTAAAGGGCGTTGACCTGCTGTACCACGAAACAACCTACCTGAAAGACCTGCACGAGCGGGCTGCTGCACGTTTCCACAGCACCACCATACAGGCAGCGGACATAGCACAGAAAGCAGAAGTGAAAAAATTACTGATCGGCCATTTTTCATCCAAATATGAAGAACTGGATGCGTTCCTGGAAGAATCCACTGAAGTGTTCAAGGAAACAGAACTTGCCATTCAGGGCTGCTGTTATATCATCTGATAAAACCCGGCCGTCAGTCTTTGACTTTGATCACGGTATTGAATCCATCTGCCATGATCCAGGTATAAAATTCTGCAAACCATTTCCGCCAGGCCCGTTCATTGTGGCTGCTTTCGGGGTCAATTACCGAATAGATCATGGCCTGCGATCTTTCGCCCAGGATCTCCTGCACTTCCTGCATATCGCTGATATACGTGCTGCCCTCCTTACCTCCCATATAAAAGAAGAACTTGCCATTCATTTTCCCGGATAAAGAATCCGTAACATTTTTTATTTGCGGGGCAGTCCAGAATGCCGGTGAAAAAACACCGGCCTTTCCGAAAACCCCCGGGTATTGCAGTATGGCATAATAAGAGATCAACCCGCCCATGGAACTGCCTGCAATAATGGTATTTTCTTTTGCGGCGCTGGTCCTGTACTTTTTATCAATAAACGGTTTCAGGGTTTGTACTAAAAATTCAAGGTACAGGTCACCTTCCCCTTTACCGAACTGTTGAAAATCGTATGGGTTATATTCATTGAACCGCTGCGGGCCGTTATCAATTCCTACAACGATGCAGGCAGGTTTATTTTTTCTGATCAGGCTGTCCAGGCACTCATCCACACCCCATTCGCCAAATGCTGCTGATTTATCATTAAAGAGATTTTGCCCGTCGTGCATATACATAACAGGATATTTCTTTTTGCTGTTGGCATATCCTTCCGGTAAATAGATCCGGATGCTCCTGTACCTGTTGAGCTGGGGCATAAAAAATGCCGTATCCACAATATGAACCTGGCTGCTGGCTGTATGCTTCCTGCTGAATTCCGGGAAATCATCTTTCCAGGCTTCAATACTGATACTGAAACTGGTATCGCCGGTTACCTGTATCCTCCTGTTGACAGCGTCATTTCCATTGAAGAGGCATTCCGCCTTTTCCCAATTACCCCTTGTGCATTTAAATTCATGATAACCGGCGGGCAGGTTGAGTATTAAGAAAGAAACGTTTTCAGCATTGCTTACAAATTTATAGGCTGTGTCACCGGGTTTCCATTCGTTAAAACTGCCCGAAATAAATATGCTGTCCTTCCCATGTTGCTGCGGGTAATTTTCCAGTTGAATAACAACACGGTTTTGTGCCACTCCATAAAACCAGGTACAATTTATTAAAATGAGGCACAAAAAATATTTCATCTGCGGCAATGGTTTTTTACTTTTTGATGAATGGCACTGCTCAGCGGAACCAGCGGAAGCCTGAGCACATTTTCGATCAAACCCATTTCTGATAAAAATGCCTTTACCCCGGCCGGGTTATTCTCTGCAAACAGGAGGTCATTTCCTTCCAGGCATTTATAATGCAATGGCCGGGCCTGTTTAAAATCGCCCTGTAAACTGAACCGCACCATATCTGAAAAATCTTTGGGGAAACAATTGGCAGCCACACTGATCACGCCATCCATGCCACAGGCGATAAGCGGCATGGTGACATGATCATCGCCGCTTACCACTAAAAAATTATCGGGCCTGTCGCGCAGGATGTGCATGCATTGCACCATATTGCCGCTGGCTTCCTTGATACCTGCAATGTTTTCCACTTCATTGGCCAGCCGCAAAGTGGTTTCTGCTGTTATGTTGCTGCCGGTACGCCCCGGTACATTGTATAAAATAACCGGCTTTGGACTGGCAGACGCCAGGTTCTTGTAATGCTGAAAAATGCCTTCGGGTGATGGCTTATTATAATATGGGCTGGCACTCAAAACGGCAACAGCTTTTTCAAGCGGGTAACTTTGCAGTTGCTCCATCACTTCTTTGGTATTGTTGCCGCCAACACCAACCACCACGGGTACCCTGCCATTTACTTTTTCAAAAGTATAATGAAGGATGTCATATTTTTCTTCGGTATCCAGCGTTGGTGTTTCACCGGTTGTACCCAGGCTCACGATATAATCAATGCCGTTCTCAATGATAAAATCGATCAGTTTGCCCAGGGCATCAAGATCCACTTCCATGGTAGATCTGAACGGCGTTACAATGGCCACCCCGGTACCCTGCAATGATGTGCGTAAACTCATAGCTCAAAATTTCAGTGAAGGTATTAAGAAGAAGCGGAATTTAAATAATGCAGAAAACTTATCCATTGTATTGTGTATAAATACCGTTACTAGGGAAGGCAAGCTTTAAAAGCCTGCCCTCCCTTTCTGAACCCTGAATCATTGAACCATACTACCGTTAACCCTTTCCTAAAAAAAACGGAAAATCATTGTGCTGAAGGAGTTTGTGAGTATATTGCCGGCAAATAAAACAAATGATGAAAAATTTATCCCTGGTATTGAATGTGATACTGCTTTTGGCAGTGGGTTACCTTTATTATTATAATTTTTCGGGAAAAAAGACAGTGGCAACAGCCGAAAAGCTGAACCATGTTGCCGGCCTGTCGGACAGCGGTGGTTACAGGCCGCCACTGGCCTATGTAGAACTGGATTCACTCAATGAGAACATCACATTCATCAAAGAAAGGCGCCGGGAACTTGAGGCTGAAATGAAAGCCATCGAACAGGAACAGGAAAACGGGTACCGCGGGCTGCAGGCACAAAAGGATAATTTTTTGAAAAAAGGCGCGGCCATCACCGAAGAGGAAGCACAGAATTTCCAGGGAAAACTGATAGACCAGCAGCAAAAGATCGATACCCGCAAACAGGAACAGAGCCAGCGGCTGAATGAAAAAAGTTTCAACATCATGGAAGGCATCCAGAAAAAGCTGAAAGAATTTTTAACCGAGTACAACAAGGATAAAAAATACATGTACATTTTCACAACCGGCAGCGGGCTGGATTACATGGTATTTAAAGATTCAACCCTGAATATTACAAAGGATGTCATCAGGGGGATGAATGAAAAAATGAAATCAGAATCAAAAAAATAAATTCCCACAATTTATATATCTTGTTCTCCCTAAACAGGATCTATTATGACAGAACAAGGTGCTTCATTTAAACCAACACTCGGGCTGCTGGATTCCACGATGATCGTTGCAGGCTCTATGATCGGTTCAGGTATTTTTATTGTAAGTGCCGATATAACCCGTAATGTAGGGAGTGCAGGCTGGCTGATCGCTGTGTGGGTGATCACCGGGTTCATGACCTTAACGGCTGCACTGAGTTATGCTGAACTGAGTTCCATGTTTCCTAAAGCAGGCGGACAGTATGTTTACCTGAAAGAAGCCTTCAATCCCCTGGCCGGGTTCTTATACGGCTGGAGTTTTTTTACCGTGATCCAGACCGCCACCATTGCAGCGGTTGGTGTGGCTTTCAGCAAGTTTTCCGCTTACCTGATTCCTGCCCTCAGCGAAAAGAATATCTTATTCGACCTGGGCTTCATACAGATCTCGGCCGCCCAGATCGTGGCCATCCTGCTGATCGCCCTCCTCACATTCATCAATTCGAAAGGCATTAAGAACGGAACCATTATTCAAACTGTTTTTACAACCACCAAACTGCTCAGTTTATTCGGGCTGATCATTTTTGGTTTTATATTAGCTGCACGGTCTGATATATGGAATGCCAACTGGGCCGATGCTTTTTCCATGAAGGCATGGGATGCAGGCACATCCTCCTGGACCGGCGTTGCAGGTACTGCCATCATCGGCGCCATTGCAGCGGCCATGGTGGGTTCAATTTTCAGCAGTGATGCCTGGAACAACATTACTTTTATTGCCGGTGAAGTAAAAAATCCGAAACGCAATATCGGGCTGGCCCTTTTCTTCGGAACGGGGATCGTGACCCTGATCTATGTGGCAACCAATTTAATGTATGTGTCGGTTTTGCCCATGAACGAAATTGCCTTTGCAGAAAATGACCGGGTAGCCGTAACCGCATCACAGGCCATTTTTGGCAATGCAGGTACCTATGTGATCGCCATCATGATCATGATCTCCACTTTTGGCTGCAACAACGGATTGATCCTGGCAGGTGCAAGGGTTTATAATGCCATGGCCCTGGATAAACTGTTCTTTAAAAAAGCGGCCACGCTAAACCGTTATGCTGTCCCTGAATATGCTTTGTGGGCACAGTTTGTAATGGCTTCCATACTTTGCCTGAGTGGCAAATACGGCGACCTCCTCGATATGATCGCTTTTGTGGTCGTGTTGTTCTATGCCATCACCATCATCGGCATTTTTAAACTGCGGAGAACAAGGCCTGATGTGGAAAGGCCGTACAAAGCATTTGGCTACCCGGTATTGCCGGCCCTCTATATTATTTTAGCGCTCGTATTTTGTATATTCCTGATCCTGTTCAAACCACTCTACGCCGGGATCGGGCTGGGCATTGTGCTGCTGGGGATCCCGGTATACTACCTGAGTATTGGCGGACAAAAAAAGAATGACCGATCATGACAGTTACTGATTTCGACAGTTTATTTCACAGGTTTTCACAGTTAAAAGTAGGCGTGATCGGCGATGTAATGCTGGATACCTACTGGTGGGGAAACGTTGACCGCATTTCGCCGGAAGCCCCGGTACCCGTTGTTGCAGTAAGCAGCAAAGAACAGCGCATCGGCGGAGCCGGCAATGTGGCGCTGAATGTGTGTTCACTGGGTGCATCCGTAAGCATGATCAGTGTGTTGGGGAAAGATGATGAAGGCGGACAACTGGCGGGGTTACTCGAAAAAAACAACATCAATACAAAATACCTGGTGCACAGTGAGCACCGCGTGACCACCAACAAGATCCGCATCATCAGCCGCAACCAGCACATGATGCGGCTGGATGAGGAAATAACAGATGACCTGGCCCCTGCAGATGAGGACCGGTTGCTGTATGCCGTTGAAAATTTTATAGCTGCCGAAAACCCCGCTGCCGTGATCCTGGAAGATTACAACAAGGGTGTGCTTACCCCCCGGGTGATCGAACGGATCATTGACCTGTGCAAAAAACAGGGTATCCTCACGGCTGTTGACCCCAAAAGAAAAAATTTCTTTGCGTATGCAGGGATTGATATTTTTAAGCCGAATTTTAAAGAAGTAAAAGACGGGCTGCAGGTGTTACAGGATACCGTAAGCCTGCCTGTGCTTAAAGATATGCACCAGCAGCTGCAGGATAAACTAAGGCACCGGGTTTCACTTATTACGTTATCGGAGAAAGGCGTTTTTTTCCAGCATGAAAACAAGGCGGGGCTTATCCCTACGCATATACGCAATGTGGCCGATGTGAGCGGTGCCGGTGATACCGTGATCGCTGCAGCAACGCTGGTATTTGCGGCAACCGGTGATGCAAAGCTGATGGCCGAAATGGCCAATATTGCCGGCGGCCTGGTTTGTGAAGAAGTGGGAACTGTGGCGATCGATAAAAACAAATTGCTTTCCGAATGCAGGCAATTGCTGGCCTGATCAGGCTTTATCCTGCAACTCTTTTTTGGCTGCTGCTTCCGCGATGGACCTGTCCATCATCTGGTTAATATTTACAAACAACTCAAAGGCAATTTTTACGGCCGCCAGTATCAGGATAAACACATTGCCCCCTCCAAACAGCAGGAACATGCTGCCCACGATCACTACAAACTGCTGGATAAATATCCGGCCATAAGGCTGAAACATCAGTTTGGCCATGGCGATGGTCTTATACTGGCCCGTTAAAAAGAAATCATAAAGTGTTTCCAGCGTATAATACACGATAAAGATGAGCAGCAACAACTGGCCGTCGCGTCCGAGCGCCTGGGGGATCTGCCGGTACACGCCAAAAACCGAATCATCATGTATGATACCGCTGATGCCAAAGAAGATCTGGGTTTGTACAAAAACAAAAAAGCCATAATGAAATATAAAAAAAACGATCAGGAATAAACCGCCTGCGTTACTGTTGCCCGAAAAGTTCTGCCAGCCGGCATTGGGTTTATTAAAAATGGTTACACAGGCCATTTTCAGTACATTGAAAATACCGATGATCACTGTTTCGAGGCAATACACAATAAATACCTGTGCGGCATTCCAGCCCTCGAACCATACTGCATAAACCGGGATGAGGTTTACCAGGATCAAAAAGTAATCACTGGGAGTAAGCTTTCTTAATTTCATGGATAAAATTGTGTATCGTTTATACCGGTAAATTAGATATTTTTGGACAATATAAAATACCCACTTACACGTATGCAGCAATTTTCAATGGCCATCCACGGCGGCGCCGGCACAATTTTAAAGGAAGATATGACCGCTGAACTGGAACAGGCTTATAGTAACGGCCTGGAAGCTTCACTGGCAGCGGGGTATGCCGTACTCACCGCAGGGGGATCGGCAGTGAATGCCGTTAAAGCCTCGATCGTTGTGCTGGAAGATAACCTCCTGTTCAATGCCGGCCGCGGTTCGGTCTTTACCAAAAAAGGGTTGCAGGAAATGGATGCAGCCATCATGGATGGCAGTGACCTTTCGGCAGGTGCTGTAGCGGGTATCCGAAATGTGCGCAACCCCATTACCCTGGCTGCCGAAGTGATGCTGCACAGCAACCATGTTTTTTTAAGTGGCAAGGGAGCCAACGATTTTGCCATCAAACAGGGCATCAAACTTGAACCCGATGAATATTTTTTCTCCCAGTTCCGGTACGACCAGTGGAAAGAGATCAGGGACAGTGATAATTATTCACTGGACCACACGCATAAAGGCGTGGAAGAACTGATGAAGGATAAAAAATTCGGAACTGTTGGTGCAGTAGCCTGTGACAATAACGGAAATATTGCAGCCGCTACCAGTACCGGGGGTATGACCAATAAAAAATACGGCCGTATCGGCGACAGCCCGATCATTGGTGCCGGTACCTATGCCAATAACAAAACCTGTGCGATCAGCTGTACCGGTCACGGTGAGCCGTTTATTTGTGCCGTTGCCGCTTATGATGTCAGCTGCTTAATGGAATACAAAGGCATGAGTTTACAACAGGCCATGCAGGAAGTGGTGAATGTGAAGCTGGTAAAGATGGATGGCGAGGGCGGCATGATCGGCGTGGATGCTGCCGGAAATGCAGCCATGATCTTCAACAGCGCCGGCATGTACCGGGGCATGATGAACAGCAGTGGTGAAAAACGAATCGGAATTTATAAAGATTAATTAAGTGTCATGACGGCTTGATGCCGTCTGGCACTTTACATGTACCATGAAAAAATTTGCCGTTATCGTTACCGGGGGCTCCGGGAGCCGGATGAACAATACAATACCCAAACAATTTTTCTTGTTACAGGGGACACCGGTTTTATATTATAACCTGAACAGCGTTTTAAAGCCCTATGACGATATCCACATCATCCGTGTATTACCCGACGCGCATATGGCCTCCAGGCAAGAGATAATAGATGCATTATATGAATATGACATCC
>CAZBIK010000151.1:0-8710 GCA_964491955.1 uncultured Ferruginibacter sp. | reverse complement strand
ACCAGGGTATCCAGTTAATAACCAAAAGCGGGGAGGACCCGGAATTCTTTATCATCCCCGATATTGCCACCAAACTGGCCGATATTGAAAAAAGCACAGCAGGTGCCGAAGAAAAATTACAACTGAAAGAATCGCTGTTGAACGATTATGCTTTGAAAGCAGACCGTATTCATACTGTTCAGCAGTTGCTGAAGGCCTATACATTATTTGATAAAGATGTGGAGTATGTGGTGATGGATGAAGCGGTTAAGATCGTTGATGAACAAACCGGCCGTATCCTGGATGGGCGCCGGTATTCCGATGGTTTGCACCAGGCCATAGAAGCCAAGGAGAATGTAAAGATCGAAGCATCTACACAAACCTATGCCACGGTAACGCTGCAGAATTATTTCAGGATGTACCACAAACTGGCCGGTATGACCGGTACAGCCGAAACAGAGGCCGGGGAGTTCTGGAGCATTTATAAGCTGGACGTGGTAACCATTCCCACCAATGTAAAATGTATCCGTAAAGATGAACAGGATTATGTGTACAAGACCAAGCGTGAAAAATACAAAGCGGTCATAGATGAAATTGAGCGTTTACGCGGTATCGGCAGGCCCTGCCTGGTGGGTACCACTTCGGTTGAAGTGAGTGAATTGCTGGCAAGGATGCTGAAACAAAAGAATATTCCTCATAATGTTTTGAATGCCAAACAACACAGCAAGGAAGCGCAGGTGGTTGCTGAAGCGGGTTTATCCGGCGCTGTTACCATTGCCACCAACATGGCAGGCAGGGGTACCGATATTAAACTCGGGGCCGGCGTTAAGGAAGCCGGTGGTTTGGCCATCATCGGTACCGAAAGGCATGAAAGCCGCCGGGTAGACAGGCAGTTGCGCGGACGTGCGGGCAGGCAGGGTGATCCCGGAAGCTCCAGCTTTTTTGTTTCGCTGGAAGATGACCTGATGCGTATGTTCGGCAGCGAACGTATTGCCGGGCTGATGGACAGGATGGGTTATAAGGAAGGTGAAGTGATCCAGCACAGCATGATCACCAAATCAATAGAAAGGGCCCAGAAGAAAGTAGAGGAAAATAACTTTGGCATACGCAAGCGTTTGCTGGAGTATGATGATGTGATGAACAAACAGCGTAATGTGGTGTATAAAAAGCGCAACCATGCCCTGTTTGGCGAAAGGCTGGCACTCGACCTGGATAATTCTTTTTATTCAGTTGCCAATGGCCTCATCCTTTCTTTCAAGGAGCTGAATAACCATGAAGAATTTAAACTGGCTGCCATCGTGAATTTTGGAATAGATACTTCCATCACACCTGATGAACTGGATAAGGACGATGCGGCTGTATTGTCTGAGCGGCTTTACCAGGAAGCGGTTACGCAGTACCGTCATAAAACCGATAAGATGGTACAGCAAACACTGCCCATCATCAAAAACATCCGGTTGGAACAGGGGAACCACATTGAAAATGTGTCGGTGCCGTTTACCGATGGTAAAAAACTGATCCACGCACTGGCCAACCTGGATAAATATTTAGCTACGGAAGGCAGGGAACTGAATGATGCGCTGGAACGCAACATCACCCTGGCTTTGATCGATGATGCCTGGAAAGAACACCTGCGTGCCATGGATGACCTGCGCCAGAGTGTGCAGACGGCAGGTTACGAACAAAAGGACCCGCTGGTGATCTATAAGATCGAAGCGTTTGGCGCCTTTAAGCAGATGGATGACCAGGTGAACAAGGATATTGTAAGTTTCCTCTGCCATGCGCAGATACCGATGGAACAAACCAATGCCGGGCAGATCCGTGAAGGAAGGGAGCGCAAAACAGACATGAGCAGGATGCGCCAGCGTAAGGAAGAGTTTGCAGGTGCCGGTGGTGGCCCTGAACAGGTAAGTGCAGAGAATGATTATATTGATCCTTCACAGCATATAAAACAGGAACCCATACGCGTAGAAAAAGCGCCGGGCAGAAATGATCTTTGTCCCTGCGGCAGCGGCAAAAAGTATAAGCATTGCCATGGGAAGGATGTATAAACGATAACGAATAAAAAAAATATAACCGTCTGCATTTTAGCATGACGGTTTTTTTATGCTATTTGTTTTTATAATTAAAGTCATTGGTCATTAAGTTATTGGTCATTGATCATTAAGTCAATGGTTCAATTCTTTTCATAAAGCTATAATAAATGACTAATGACTTAATGACTTTATGACTTTATGTTTTCATCGCAGACGGTTTAAGCGTGAACTTTAACCACAAATATCCAATCGTGCCGGCCACCACCGAAGCGATCAAAATGGCAATTTTTGATTCGTTTACAATATCCGCATCCTTAAAAGCAAGCAGGGTAATGAATATCGACATGGTAAACCCGATACCGCCTAAAAATCCTGCACCGATGATATGCTTCCATTTAAGGTCTCCGGGTAACGCACATAGCCCCAAACCCACACCAATAAACGAAAAAAGAAATATGCCCAGCGGTTTACCGACCACGAGGCCAAGCATTATACCCAGGCTGTTTGTATGGCCCAGGTTATCTTGCCAGCCATCGCCAATGGCAATACAGGTATTGGCAATGGCAAACAGGGGCAGGATAACAAATGCCACCGGTTTGTGTAAAAAATGCTGGAGGATATAAGAAGGCGACCTTTCGCCGCCATTACCAAACGGAATGGCAAATGCCAGCAGTACGCCGGTGATTGTAGCATGCACACCTGAGTTAAGCATAAAATACCACATGGCAATGCCGCCAATGATATAAGGGACCAGGTTGTGTACTTTAAGCCGGTTCAATACCAGCAGCAAACCAAATATGCCCAATGCAATAAATAAATTTGAATATGCAATGGCTGAGGTATAAAAAACAGCTATGATGATGATGGCACCGAGGTCATCAATAATGGCCAGTGCAGTTAAAAATACTTTCAATGAAGCGGGAACCCGGCTCCCTAATAGTGATAAAATACCGATAGCAAAAGCAATATCTGTAGCCATGGGAATGCCTGTACCTGCCTGTGTAGCTGTTCCAAAGTTCAGTAAAAAAAACAGGCTGGCAGGAACCATGATGCCGCCGGTTGCTGCCAGTATGGGCAGGGTTGCACTTTTCAGATCGGTGAGTTCGCCCTGGTATATTTCCCGTTCCAGTTCCAGTCCGATGAGCAGGAAAAAAATGGCCATTAACCCGTCATTGATCCAGTGAACAATGGAGTGCCCGCCAAGTCCGGTATTCCAAAAAACAATATAGTCTGCCTGCCAGGCGGAGTTTGCCAGCAGCAATGAGATCATGGTAACAAAAACCAGGATCAGCCCCCCGGCTTTTTCACTTTCAAAAAATTCGGTGAAGAGTTTGGTTAGTTTCAAACGTTGATTGTTTTCGGTAAAGATCAATACCCCGCCTTTGCCCCGCCAATACTCTCGATCGGGGGCCAGGTGGTTTTTATTTCCTGGAATGCCATGATGAAGTAAGGTGATTGGCCGGATGCATCTGCCCATTTCACTTTATCATACAATACAACCCTTTTTACATTCAAGGCCGATTTTTCTTTGATCATTTTTTGTATGGCTGTATCTGCTTCACAAAAAACAGTTGCGTTCACATCCATATGATCTGCAAAGTAGGGAACCAGTTCTGTAACTTTGCCGGTAAGGATGTTTACCACGCCGCCCGGAAGATCAGAACTGTTGAGTACTTCTGCGAATGTTACGGCGCAAAGTGGTTTTGCAGTTGATGCTAAAACAATGCATGTATTTCCGCCGGCAATAATTGGTGCTATTACAGAAACCAATCCCAATAACGAACTATTTTGCGGAGCTATAGCAGACACCACACCCGTTGGCTCAGGAACAGAAAAATTAAAATGTGATGATGCAACGGGGTTCACTGAACTATAGAGTTGCTGAAATTTATCACACCAGCCACTGTAATAAATTAACCGGTCAATACAAAGGTTCACTTCTTTTTCTGCCTGTGCTTTATTTGAATCCTGTTTCATCAGTTCATCAATGAATTGGGCTTTTCTGCCTTCCAGCATTTCGGCAATGCGGTATAGTATCTGTCCACGGTTAAATGCTGCTCTTCCGCTCCAGCCACCAAATGCATTTCTTGCTGCAACAACGGCATCCCGGAAATCTTTACGCGAACCCAGGCAAATGTTTGAAAGGTTTTCTCCTTTGCTATTTGATGCAATGTAATATCTGCCGGATTCAGTTCTTGGGAATTGTCCGCCGATGTAGATCTTATATGTTTTTAGAATTTCTAGCCTATTCATAATTCATGTTTAAAGGTTTAATAGTTTAAGGTTTAAAGTTTAAGGTTTATTTGGAAGCAACCTTTTTCCTTACACCTGATACCTCACTGTTTTGAAGATATAAAATGAAATTTTGTATTAACCCGCTTATTTGCAAAACAAGTGTTTTAAGTTCATCAAAATCTTCATTGGTTAAATAACTCCTGTCAATAGATCTATATAGTTGCGATCTTAATTCACCACATGATCCTTTTGCATATCCTAAAAACTGAATGAATTCTGATCTTGTACCTCTTTCAAATCCTTCAGCTATATTATCCATTATTGATCCGGAGGAACCTTCAATTTGATTAATTAACCGATAACTTTTTTTAAAATTACCAGCGTCTATAATTTCACCAAGTTTTTTGCAAACTTTCCTGGATTTTTTCCAGCTTTCAATGTCTTCAAATCTTTTAATAGATACCACGGCTTATTGTTTATGCGTTCGAATTTCGTTTAAAGTTTTAAGTCGATCATGTTTATTTACCCGGTGAAAAGGTTTTTTTTCTGAACCTTTAAACGTTTTAAACCATTAAACGATTTAAACGCACCTTAAACCTTAAACTTTAAACCTTAAACTATATGCACATACGCCGCCAGCCCATGCAATCCACCCTCTCTGCCATAGCCACTTTCTTTATAACCACCAAACGGTGAAGCAGGGTCAAACTTATTAAATGTATTTGCCCAAACCACACCGGCCCTCAATTTGGTCGTGAGGTTAAATATCTTGGAACCCTTGTCTGTCCAAACTCCTGCGCTCAGCCCGTAAGGCGTGTTGTTTGCTTTTTCTATCACTTCATCATCTGTCCTGAAACTCTGGATGGCCAGAACGGGACCAAAAATTTCTTCCTGTGCAATGCGGTTGCTTTGCGCAACGTTTGTAAATATCGTTGGCCTGCAATAAAATCCTTTCTTTGGAATGGCGCATGAAGGTTGATACATTTCTGCACCTTCCTGCTGGCCTATTTTAATGTATTTATGAATGATGTCCAGTTGCGCTTTTGAATTGATGGCACCAATGTCTGTGTTCTTATCCATCGGGTCGCCAACGATCAAAGTTTCCAGCCTGTCTTTTAATTTATGCACCACTTCTTTAAATACCGATTCCTGCACATACAACCTGGAGCCCGCACAACACACATGGCCCTGGTTAAAAAAGATGCCATTGATAACCCCTTCCACAGCCTGGTCGATCGGGGCATCATCAAAAATGATATTGGCGGCCTTACCACCCAGTTCAAGTGTTGCTTTTTTATTGGTACCGGCAATGGCACGCTGAATTATTTTTCCAACTTCTGTACTCCCGGTGAATGCAATTTTATTGATGTCGGCATGATTGACTATCGCTGCACCTGTTGCACCTGCACCCGTTATGATATTTACAACACCCGGGGGAAGGTCAGCTTCCTGTATGATCTCGGCAAGTTTTATTGCCGTGAGGGAAGTATTCTCTGCCGGTTTTAAAACAACCGTATTGCCACAGGCCAGTGCCGGTGCAATTTTCCAGGCCGCCATCAGCAGCGGGAAATTCCATGGGATGATCTGTCCGGCTACACCCAGGGGTTCTGTTCTACGGTTTGGAAAAGCAGATTCCAGTTTATCGGCCCAGCCAGCGTAATAAAAGAAATGATTGGCTGCAGTGGGTACATCAAAATCACGGCTTTCCCTGATCGGCTTTCCGCCATCGAGTGTTTCAATGATGGCAAATTCCCGGGCCCTTTCCTGGATCATGCGGGCAATGCGGTAAATATATTTGGCCCTTTCGGCAGGCGGCATTTTTTTCCAGGTTTTATCATAAGCCGTTCTTGCAGCTTTCACCGCTTTATCTACATCAGCCGCATTGGCTTCAGCGATCATTGATAATTTTTCTTCAGTTGCAGGGTTGATGGTAGCAAAATATTTTTTACTCACCGGTTTCTCAAACCTGCCATTGATGAACAGTTCGTACTGCGGATCAATTTTGGCAGCACTCCTGCTTTCCGGTGCGGGAGCAAGGTTTCTTGCGCTGTCGAATTTTAATTTGAGGGTATTGCCTTTTTTTGTTGCCATCGTTGAATGTCGTTTTAATCGTTGAATGTCGTTTAAATCGTTTAAGTCGTTTAATGGTTGGACAACATTTAACGGCATATACCATTAAACCTTTAAACCCTTAAACCTTTCAACCCTTAAACAAATCAATCTATTGAAAAATAATTTGCCGATTGATAAACACCTGTTTTTTGTTTCATCAACTGCATCAGTATATCATTGGCCAGGCTGCTTGCACCAAACCTGAACCACTCATTGTTCATCCAGCCTTCGCCCAGTGTTTCATTCAGCATCACCAGGTAATGCAATGCGAGTTTTGATTTTGAAATGCCGCCCGCAGGTTTCATCCCGATCATTTTACCGGTCTTGTAATAAAAATCACGGATGGCTTCCAGCATCACCAGTGTAACGGGCATCGTTGCAGCAGGTGAAATTTTACCGGTGGAGGTTTTAATGAAATCGGCACCGGCATACATGGCAATATCACTTGCCTTACGTACTTTATCATAAGTGACCAGTTCACCGGTTTCCAGGATCACTTTCAACCTGGCTTCGCCGCAGGCTTCCTTAATGGCGGCAATTTCATCAAATACAAAATTGTATTCGCCTTCCAGAAATTTTCCCCTGGAGATCACCATATCCACTTCATCGGCCCCGTTCTGAACTGCGTATTTTGTATCCCTTATTTTAATATCACGGGGTGCCTGCCCGCTGGGGAATGCAGTGGCAACGGATGCCACTTTGATCCCTGAATTGCCCAATGCAGCTTTTGCTGTTTTTACCATTGACGGGTAAACGCAGATAGCAGCCACCGTTGGTAAACCGGGATAAGCATCATGCAGGTGCTGTGCCTTGTAACAAAGCTGTTTCACCTTGCCTTCAGTATCCTTTCCTTCAAGCGTGGTCAGGTCGATCATGTTCAGGGCAAGCAGTAAACCGTTTAACTTGGTCTCATTTTTTATGCTACGCTTGGTAAACCTGGAAGCCCTTTCTTCAATGCCTACCTTGTCAACATGAGGTGACAAAGAAAAATCCGGTATCGTTTTGGTTACGGTCATTCGGTTTTATTTTTTTTATACTCTTTTTATTATTCGTTGAAAGGTTTAAGTCGTTGAAAGGTTTAAGTCGTATAAAGGGTTGTTGTGAAACTTAACTCTAAAACCCTTAAACCTTTGCACCTTTAAACCTTTCAACCCTTAAACGCTTAACGCCTCCAGCGCTTTTTTGATCATTTTTTCAACAGCTGCATCACTGTCTTTTGAAAATTCTTTTACCACCCTGTTTGCTATGATGGCATTCACGCTCAGACATTCATGCCCCATCAGTTTTCCCAAACCATAAATGGCCGAGGTTTCCATTTCAAAGTTAGTGATTCGGTGATTATTAAATTTGAAATGCGTGAGCCTGTCAACCAGTTCTGGACTGTTTAGCCCCAGGCGCAGAACCCTTCCCTGCGGGCCAAAAAATCCCGGGCAGGTTACGGTTATGCCTTTGTGGAATTGTTCGCCGAATTTTTGCAGCAACAGTCCACTGCCACTGAATGCATAAGGCCTGGTAATATGCAGATCCAAACCGGTTTGTTCTGTAAATGCATTTGCCATTTCAAGGTCAGGCGCCGTTTTTTCGTACTTATAAAAATTAAGCAGGTTATCCAGTCCCAATCCATGTGTGGATGCCACAAAACTGTCAACCGGGATGTCGGCCTGTAAAGAACCCGATGTGCCAAAGCGGATGATATTGAGCCTGGTGAGTTTTTCTTTTATCGTTCTTGTTTCAAAATCAATATTGGCGAGTGCATCCAGTTCGTTAAAAACAATATCAATGTTATCGGGCCCGATACCTGTAGAAATAACCGAGATATGCTTTTGGCCAATAAACCCGGTATGCGTGATGAACTCACGGTGTTGCAAGCGGTGTTCGATCCTGTCGAAATGGATACTTACTTTTTTAACCCTTTCCGGGTCACCAACCACGATGATGGTACCGGCCAGTTCTTCGGGCCTAACATCCAGGTGATAGATGGCGCCGCGTTTGTTGATGATGAGTTCAGATTCTGCGATCCTTTGCATATGTTAACCGTTAATGAATTAAAGATACCAAAAATGAAACGGATAGGATTTTTTTGATGTTGTATTAAGAAAGGCTGGAAGGGATCTCAATAAATCAAATACAACAGGGTTATAATAAAACCGGTTTACTGGCCGGCCCTTTTTTGTTTCCTGAGCCGTTTTGGCCCATACCAAAGCCAGAAACCGGAGAGGGTGAGCATGAGTAATGAAAGGCCCATGATGCCGGTGTCGGATAATTTAAACTGGTCATTTTTGGTATTCAACAATACATCCAGGATCGGACCGTCGTGGATATTTTCGAGTATATCGGATCGTCTCCGG
>CAZBIK010000150.1:0-8828 GCA_964491955.1 uncultured Ferruginibacter sp. | reverse complement strand
AAGCGTTATTGTTGTCCGTTACCCTCAGTTCAAACTGGTAAACACCCTGTACCAGGCCGGTTACGGAAGTAGCAGCACTGTTGGGGTTTGTAATGGTTCCTGAAGCAGGTCCTGAAACTTTTGTCCATAAATAAGCGGTAATAAATCCATCAGGATCGATTCCGCTTCCGGACAGGATTGCTGTATTGGTTGGCAGGGTAATAGTTTGATCGGGCCCGGCATTGGCTGAAGGCGGTGTATTGGTAGCCCCTGCATTGACCGTGATCTGCACGGTATCCCTTCCAAAAGCGTTGTTGTTGTCTGTTACCCGCAATTCAAACCGGTAAACACCCTGTACCAATCCTGTTATGGAAGTTGCGGCAACATTGGGGTTTGTGATGGTTCCATTGGCAGGCCCGGCAATTTTTGTCCATAAATAAGCTGTAATGAATCCGTCAGGATCCGTACCGCTTCCGGAAACGATTACCACATTTGTTGGTAATACGATCGTCTGATCAGGCCCCGCATTGGCCGTTGGCGGAATATTGGAAGCGGCATTGACCGTGATCTGCACGGTATCCCTTCCAAAAGCGTTATTGTTATCCGTTACCCTCAGTTCAAAGCGGTAAACGCCCTGAACCATGCCGGTTACAGTTGTTGCAGCACTGTTGGGGTTGGTAATGGTTCCTGCTGTGGGCCCTGCCACTTTTGTCCATAAATACGCTGTTATATTTCCATCCGGGTCGTTTCCGGAACCGGAAAGCGAAACGGTGTTTGTTGGTAAAGTAATGGTTTGATCGGGCCCTGCATTGGCCGTTGGCGGAATGTTGGATGCCGCATTGACCGTGATCTGTACGGTATCCCTTCCAAAAGCGTTACTGTTATCCGTTACCCTCAGTTCAAAGCGGTAAACGCCCTGCACCATTCCGGTTACAGTTGTAGCGGCGCTGGTGGGATTGGTAATGGTTCCGGCTGTGGGCCCCGCCACTTTGGTCCATAAATAAGCCGTTATATTTCCATCCGGGTCTGTTCCGGATCCTGAAAGTGAAACGGTGTTTGTTGGTAAAGTAATGGTTTGATCGGGCCCAGCATTGGCAATTGGCGGAATATTTGTTGCTCCACCATATTCTACATATCCCATATCAGGGGCCGGGCCATTATAAGGGATACCCACATTAACACCGGCATCAATACAGGGTGAAGTTGCCTGTAAATTAAAATTGGTTGCAGATACAAATACCGGGTTCTGGCTGATATTATTGTTGTATGTATAATTTGCCGGGTTACCGCCCGGCCAGGAAACATTATTGTTATTACCATTCAGGTAAAAATCATTGTGCGTTACAAAACAACCGGTAATGTTTGTAGGATTACTGCCCCGTATCGGGTACGAACCAAAACCCTGGATAATATTATTCCTGATATTGACATTCTGCCCGTTGCCCAGCGGCATGGAAGTAAGGTCTATACCCATATAGGAAGGGTTGCCTGATCTTGCTATCATCGTATTATTATACACTGAAAGGCCATTGATCTGCGGGTCATCAGTACCTTCTGAGATCACACCGATTGCAAAACTGTTACCGATACCCTGCCCGGTGTACATATTGGTAAACAGGTTTTTCCTGATCACGTTGTTTAACAGGTAACTGTATCCTCCCGGGGGCATACCTCCCGGGTCAGGTAAATTGTCTCCACCATAATTACCCGGCGCCCTTGTATTGAAAGAAATACCGTAGGCCTTATTATTGAAAATATTATTTTCTATAATGGCATGTTCTGTTCTGAATTCTAAAATGATACCACCCTCAACTTTGGGATTATAGGTAGTATTGGTGATGAGGTTATCATGGATCCAGGTACTGTAAGGATAGGATCTTTTATAATTATAGTTCAGATCAATGGCGCCATTCTGGATATCGTTTCCGTAAATCTCAAGGCCCTGGATATTGAAGAACTCGATCGCAAAATCCCAGTTACCGTTCTCTCCGGGGTAGTCGCCGGAATATGGTTTTTTTATCAGAGTATTGTTGTAGATCTTACAACCCTTCAACCAGCCCTGGTTATGGTATTTAAGTGGCCACCCGTTTTGAAAGTCGGGCCTTTCGTTTTGCTGGATAAGGTTATTGTAGATCTCAAGACCATCCTGGAAGCCGATCATTAATGAACCCTGCCCGGTTCCCTGGTACATAGCGGCACAATTGGTTACTGAATTATTGTAAAACCGGTTACCGGTAGCATGAATTTTTCCCAGGTCTGTACCGGGATTGTTTTCATTAATACCTGTTATAATTACACCTGATTGTTTGAAGTTCCTGATTATGCAATCGTGTATGGAAACATTGCTGCGGCCGGTTATCCAGATGGCCACCCAGGTCTTGAAATTTGTTGAACTTACATACTGCCCGTCCAGGGTGATCTTTGAAATGCTTTGGGTGGCATTGGTGCCATCCGGAGAATCCAGTTGCAATAATGCGCTCCATGCCCCGGTACCATTCCCCAGGATGATCGTGGTAGCTGCAGCATCGCCTTCAATACTCACACCGATACTTAAGGTGCAGGTTTGTGACTCGGTATAGGTACCGGCCAAAACCCGGATCTTGTCACCAAATGTGGTAACAACCTGCGTTGCCCTGAATAAGGTTCTCCAGGGGTTTGTGATTGAACCGTTTCCGGTAGCATCGTTACCGGCGGGGCTTATGTAGTAGGTGGCTGCGTTGGTGATACTGCAAAGGAATAGGGATACAGTCAGTAAAAACAATTTCATAGAATAATGGTTTAGTATAGGACTCTTTCTTGGATATATTAGATTTATTAACGCAACATTTAAAATTTTATTATTTCTTTTTCTTATTATACATGCTATTTTAAAGAATACCGGGATCATAGCCATACACCATTTGTGCAAAGATGATGCTTGAATTATTTATTTATTTGCCCTGATTTTTTATGCACAGGTTGCAATTATTAGTCATTTACACATATCGTTACCTTTAATATATAAATATATTGAAATAAGTTTTTTAATGAGCAAAAATTAAGCCACCCTTTCAGGAAAACAGTCCGTTTCTAACCTGAATGTTGATAAAAAGCAATGATTTGTTGATAAATCAGCTTTTTAAAGCACTATGATCTTTTTTGGCACAGGTTTATTATTTCCGGTGATGTTGAACACAGGCAAAACAGCAATCAGCTTCATAAAGTACCGTTATGCAGCTCAACCTGTTTTACCCGGAAAAACCGCAGCCGGCTGTTTTGCAAATCGTTTTTGGATCAGTTAAAAGCATGTGGCATAAAAAGGGTTCCGGAGTATATTTTCTATATTTATTTTTGTATGCAATAAAAATTAAATAATTCAGTTTTTGAACCGTAAAGTTTATTTTTATGATTTTCGGGGTATAAAACACAGAAATTTCTTTTTGCATACAGATCTGTCTTTTAATAATGAAAGGTTAATGAGGAGATGGATCTAAAGTTTAATTGCTGTTTGTGCCCAGGGATATAAAAAATACCCGGTAACTGAATTGAATGTAATTTGAAAAAATTTACATCCGTAACCGGGTTTAATATTGCTGAATTTTTTTAATTAATGCTGTCCCCATAAATGAAAAGAAGAAATTTTATTTTAGCCACAACCACCGTTGCTTTAGGTGTTATTTCAATACCGGTCATCAGGTATTATAATAAGCGTACAAAAAATTATGATCCGCTCATCATGCCTTTTGAACTGGGCAGGTTTTGCGATGAGAAAGCGATTCGTGCAATAGGAGATCAATACCGGAAGCAGGTGCCCGGGGAAAATGATAAAACCAAATTAAAGGAATTGCTGCTTTCCGGAAACGACGGGAAACCGATACCCGGCACTGATAAAATTGCATTGATGGAATTACTGGATAGAAAAGTATATACCGATTTTGCGGATAATAAAATACATGTTTTGACCGGGTGGGTCATTTCCACAACAGAAGCACGTCAATGTGCCTTATTTTCTTTAACCTGATAAAACGAACTGAACGCATATGCACATTGATGCCAGAACATTAGACAACCAATCTGTAATTGAAGGAGATATTTGTATCATCGGCGCAGGTGCAGCAGGTATCAGTATTGCCCTGGATTGGGAGAACACTCCCTACAAAGTGATCTTACTGGAGGGTGGCGGGTTTGAGTATGATGACCGGGTACAGGAACTGTACAACGGTAAGATCACCGGTCATCCGTATTATCCCATGAAAGCCAGCCGCCTGCATTATTTCGGCGGCAGTACCGGCCATTGGGGAGGTATGTGTTCCGAATTTGATGAGATCGATTTTGTAAAAAGAGATTGGGTGGAGAACAGCGGGTGGCCGATAAAACTGGAAGACATAGCTGCTTTTTATCCCAAAGCGCATGAGATACTGGACCTTGGGACTTATGAATGGGGTGTTGACTACTGGGAGAAACAAAATAAAGCACATAAGCGGATGCCGCTTGATGAGAAAGTGATGTGGAGCAAGATGTGGCATTTCAGTCCGCCTACCCGGTTTGGCGATAAATATAAGGATGCAGTGGTTAAAGCCAAAAATATCCATTTATATACTTATGCAAATGCAGTAGACATCAATGTAACAGATAATATTAAATCGGTGAAGCAGATCACGGTAAAAAATTATGCCGGGAAAGAGCATACCGTTAAAGCAACCTATTTTATCATGGCCTGCTGTGCCATTCAGACCTCAAGGCTGTTACTGGCATCCAATAAACAGGCAGCTGCAGGGCTTGGTAATGAAAATGACCTGGTTGGCCGCTATTTCATGGAGCACCTGGAACTAAAAACAGGTGAATTGTGGTTAAATAATTCAGACCCCTTATTGTTGTACAAAATGGACCCGGTTTCAAAAACACGTGCTGAACTGGCCATATCCCCTCAAAAACAGGAAGAATTACAGGTACTGAACGGCACGGTTTCACTAATGCCTTTAGACCTGGCAAAGAATGCACTGCCTTCGGTAACCGTATGGCAGGAAGAGGATCCGCGTAAAAGCCTCGACACTTTTCATAAATACAATAACCTGGATAAAAGGAATTTCATACAAAGATTGTTTTCTGAAAATGATTCACAGGCATACGGTTTATATACCAGGGCTGAGCAGCTTCCAAACCCGGCATCCAGGGTTGTATTAAGCAATGAGAAAGATGAACTCGGTGTTCCCAGGGCTGACCTGAACTGGGCATTATCGCCCATCGATAAAAAAACAGTGTTAACGATAAATAAACTGCTGGGGCAGCAGGTTGGCGCTGCCGGGATCGGCCGGGTTAAATTAGCGGATTTCCTGCTGGATGATGATGAACAATTACCGGATTATACCAGTGGCGGCTGGCACCATATCGGCACTACCCGGATGAGCGATGACCCAAAGACCGGTGTGGTGGATGCCAATTGCAGGATCCATGGCATTGATAATTTATTTGTTGCGGGATCATCCGGTTATCCAACCGGTGGAGCTGTAAACCCTACATTTACGGTTGTTGCCATCAGCCTGAGGCTTTCAGCCCATCTCAAGAAACAAATAAAAACGAATGTTTAAAAGATCAGGTACTTCTTCTTTTTAGTTTTCTCCTGTTCCATTTGTATAAGCCCCATAGTGACAAACAAAAAAACAGGAAGGCATATGCGCTGTTAAAAATAAAATGCTTTGCATAATGTACCGGAACCAAAATGGCAAATGCAGCGATCCACCAATACCAGCTCTCCAGTTTTTTCCAGGTCATTGTCCACATACCGGTAAATGCAGCTGCACAGATAAACGCATCAGCCCAGGGAATGATATCCGGTTTAAAATAATTGCTGAATTTGAACAGTGCTGCAGCCGTAACAACGTAAGCGGCCGTAAAAAAAACGAACTGGTAAAGCAGCTCTTTTTTTGAGGACGCATGCACCCGTACAATACGGTGATGCCGCCTGTCTCTTTTCGACCAGTTTATCCAGCCGTAAATACAGCCTGCCAAAAAGCAGGCATTCACTATGGCCATTCCGGCTAAACCCTCCTCATAACTTATAAAAAGATAAACAGCAGTATAGATCAAACCGGCAGGGAAAGCATATATATATTCCCTGCTGCCAAACCACAGGAAAATAAAAAGGGAAAACAAAGCAATGAATTCAAGCGGGCTGAAATGTTTTACTTCGTAATACAACGGCCTCAGCAATTGCTGTTTAAAATTAAATCCCGGGTTTGCACCTGATGCAGATTTAATATTGTTGCGGTATGTGTACTCTATAGGCGATCCCCGCATATACAACGGGTTATTGTTATTCCCGTTGCCTGACAATGTATTTTTTTCAATGACCAGTTTATTTAAAACAAATGCAGGGTTGGCGACCAGGTAAGCCGCCATAAAACCCTGTATCGTATTGTTTTGAATTTTTATCCCGGTAGCCATGGCAGCGCCAACTATTTCAATGCCATAGAACGGGGCATTGCCATTTGCAGCGATCATGGTATTGTTATAGATGTTCAGGTTGCTCACCGTGTAATTGTTGGTGCTTTCACTGTAAAATCCAATGGCTGTTCCATTGTTGCCATTACCTGTTTTTTTACCGATATTCAAAAATGAATTGTTTTTTATGGTAACATCAGCAACAAAACTGTAATCCCGGGTATAAAAAAGGATGGCCCCGCTGATGTTGTTTAATTTATTGTTTTCAACGATCAGCCCTTCAGATTCAAATTCAAATATGATACCGCTTTCGAAGCTGCTGTTTAACACCGGCTGGGAGATCACATTATCGTGTATCCATACACTGTAGGGATAATCGCCTTTGGTCTGGTGATTGAAATCAAGGCTGCCCTGAATGGTGTTCCCATAGATCTCCAGCCCCGATTCATTGAATAATTCTATACAAAAATCCCAACCCCTGTCACCGGGAAAAAGGCCCCGGTTTGGCATTTTGGTGAGTTTGTTGTTGTAGATCTTACAGCCTTTAAGATATCCGTGGTTATAGTATTTGATCGGCCAGCCGTTGAATCCAAATGGCCGCTGATCCTGGGTTATCGTGTTGTTATAGATCAGCATCCCTTCCTGCCCCCCGATATTTAAACAGCCCCTGCCATAAATACCATTGGCTGTACTGTAGGCTGCACAGTTCAATACCGTATTGTCGTGAAAAGAATTACCGGTAGCATAAATATCCGGGGGAGCTTCTTCATTGTCGGACCTGCCGCCAAACAATACACCCCTGTCTTTAAAATCAGAAATATAACAGTTATTGATGCTTACATTGCTTCTGCCAGCCACTTGTATGGCCCAATACGTGGAAAGATTCTGCCCGTCAAATTTTAAAAAGGATATATGCTGGTTTCCCGGCGTGCCTTCCGGCGACTGAAGCAGCAACAGGGCGGTCCAGTCGGCGGTTAGCGTGCTTTGTATTACAGAATTTATTCCTTCCCCTTCAATGCTCACCCCGGCGGCCAAAACAATTTGCCGGGTTTCGGTATATACGCCTGCAAGCACATGAATGATATCCCCGGAAGTTGTTGCAACTGCAGTTGCTTTGAACAATGTTCTCCAAGGTTTACTGATGCTGCCTGTTCCTGAATCATCATTACCGGCGGGGCTGATATAATAAGTTGCTGCAAAACTGCCCTGTAAAAAGCAACAACAAAAAAGTATATTTAAGAATTTCATATTGATGCTGACTAAAAGATAACCGTTTACTTACTTATTATTTGTTGACAGGGCAATATAACATCACTGTATCTTAACCCGGCTGAAATTCAGTGTTCATTATAAATTTTCCAGGTCATTGTATGTTTTATTCCCGAGCAACTGTTGAATAATTGCCCTGTTCTTCGGTTCAGATAAAGCAGCCAGGTGGTTATGGTGGTGCAGGTCGGTGCCAACCAGTTTCGCCAGCCCTTTTTCAAGAATAAATACAGCCGCTTTTTTTACTCCCTTGCCATAGTAACCTGTTAATGACAGCAGGTTTACCTGTAAATGAAAGCCCAATGTTATCAACCGGTTATACAGATCATAATTGTGATGGTAAAAAAAATAACGTTCCGGGTGTGCCAGTACCGGTTTATATCCTGCAGCAATTATTCCCGCAGTGATCTCCTCCAGGTTACCGGGGGCCATCGAATAGGATATTTCTGTGAGCAGGATATTTTTATGAAGTGTCAGCAAAGGCGAATCTTTTTTCAGCAGTTCCATAAAATAATCATCAAGCATATATTCAGCTGCTGCATGCAGTTCAATATCAATACCTGCATTTTTGCAGGCTCCTTTTATTTTTTCCAGTGCGGCATTAATTGTTTCCGGGGTATTCCTGTACAGGTCACCGATGATGTGTGGTGTGGCTATTGACCTGCGGATACCCAAATCGTACAGCCCCCTGATCAAATGTAAAGAGGTTTCAATGTCGGGTGAACCGTCATCAATTCCGGGTAAAATATGCGAATGTATATCAGTTGTAACCGGTAAAGGAACAACTGATTTTTCATCCGGTCTTTTATGCTTAAAAAAATTAAACATGTCAATAGTTTCTGTGTTTCACCAAAACCAACACAATAAAAAATGTAAATATAGATCCTGTTTGGTTCGCCGGCAGGCCATTGGCAATGGTACAGCCGGGTTAAGAACCGGTTAATCACTTTCAGTTGTGTGTATGATCTTTATTTTATTTAATGGATTGCAGTACTTAACATGCCCTGCTTCGGGTTAAACAGCCACATTTTTTTGCGGGTAGTTTTGCATACACAACTTACCAAATACTTTTCAATTTCCCGGCCTTTAAATTATTCCCGTTTTCATTCTGCAAAAATGTTGTTTTTAATTTACCAGCGGGGTTATAATTTATTTACCGGTAA
>CAZBIK010000149.1:0-8896 GCA_964491955.1 uncultured Ferruginibacter sp. | reverse complement strand
TTTAAATTTTATAACCTTTTATTATTTACTTAATAAATGTTTAATGGGTAAAATAACCTTAAATTGTTAAACTTTAAACTATTAAACCTTTAAAATGGCAACAGTTACAAGAGAAAACATCGGCCGGTTACACGATAAACTGACCGTGAAAGTGGGCAAGGATGATTATTTACCTTCCTTTGATAAAAAACTGAAGGAATACAGCAAAACAGCCAATATCCCCGGTTTCAGGAAAGGGATGGTGCCTGCCGGTATGATCAAAAAAATGTACGGCCCTTCCATTTTTACGGATGAAATTCTGAAAGCGGTCGAGAAAGAATTATATAACTGGTTAAATGCCGAAAAGCCGGAAATATTCGGTCAGCCATTACCGTTGGCGAATGACCTCCGTAACCTGGATATGAACAATCCTTCCGATGTTGAATTTGGCTTTGAGATCGGGTTGAAGCCGGATTATACACTGGCCGATATCGCCAAAGCAAAAGTTACCCTGCATAAGGTAAGCGCCACCGATGCCATGGTTGATGAAGAGATCAGCCGGATGCAGGTAAAAGGCGGTAAAATGACCGAGCCGGAAACGATAGACAATGAGGAGAATGTGTTGAATATTTTATTTACAGAAGCGGATAAGGATGGTACTGTTGTGGAAGGCGGCGTAAGTAAGGAAAATTCGGTGATCCTGAAATATTTAACCCCGGCAACGCAGAAAAAATTCATGGGTAAAAAAGCGGGTGATACCGTTACCGTTCAGCTCAGCAAGGCTTTTGATGAAGATAAACTGGCCATGTTTTTACAGGACCTGGGTTTTGAAAAGGATGATGCCGAAGCGGCCAAAAAATATTTTAACCTTGATATCGTAAAGATCGGGCTGGTGGAAAAGCGGGAACTGGATGAAGATTTCTTTAAAGAGATCTATCCCGGTAAAGAAATTAAAACAGAAACAGAATTAAGGGAAGCCATCAGGGAAGAGATCAACAATTACTGGAACGGCCAGAGCCGCAACCAGCTGCAGGACCAGTTGTACCATTACCTGCTTGATGAGACCAAAATGGATTTCCCGGTTGAGTTTTTAAAGCGCTGGCTGCAAACCGGCGGCGATAAAGAGAAAACACCGGAGCAGGTTGAAACAGAATTCCCTGCCTTCAGCAACCAGCTGAAATGGACACTGATCAGCGATAAACTGATCAGGGAAAATAAACTGGAAGTGGGCAATGATGAACTGCGTGAATACATGAAAATGGAGATCATGCGTTATTTTGGCACCATGAACCTGGGTGAAGATACCGGCTGGATCGAGAGCTATATCGACCGGATGATGAAGGATGAGAAGCAGGTGGACAGCAGCTACCGCCGTTTGATCACCGATAAATTATTCAACTGGATCGAGGGGCAGGCAAAGGCGAAAGAGAAAGAAGTGACTGCCGAAGAGCTGACAGCCATGCAGCATCATCATGAACATTAAAATTAAACGGAAACAAATAAAAAAACCCCTGAATTTTTCGGGGGTTTTTTATTATAATTTTATTTCCTCATCACTGTCATCAAAAAAATGAAACTCAGTTAAATGATAATTGGAGTTGGCTTTTAATTTAATGCGCTGTTTGTATTTGCGGCGCCATTTGCCGAGTTTGGAAAAGAAGATACCCTTGGTAAGATAAGCATGTAAGATCGGGTGGATCTCCACCGTTAAGCCGGTATGCTTTTGCATAATGAGGTAAGCCAGGTTCTTTTCTATCTCGTCTTCTAAAATAAGTGTGGAAGAAATTTTCCCGGTGCCGCTGCAACTCGGACAAACTTCGCTGGTATTGATGTTCATCTCCGGCTTCATGCGCTGGCGGGTGATCTGCATCAGGCCGAATTTGCTGATAGCCAGTACCGCATGCTTGGCCCTGTCCGGGCGCATATATCCATCCATGGCATCGGCCAGTTTCTTTTTGTTCTCCATCAATTTCATGTCAATGAAATCAACAACGATAATACCGCCCAGGTCTCTCAGCCGCATCTGGCGTGCGATCTCTTCAGCCGCTTCCAGGTTGGTCTCCAGGGCATTCTGCTCCTGGTTATTGCTTACACTTTTATAACCACTGTTCACATCAATTACGTGAAGGGCTTCGGTATGTTCTACGATCAGATAAGCACCGCTGGGCAGGTTTACGGTTTTGCCAAAAGCAGCTTTAACCTGCTTGGTAATACCAAAACTGTCGAATATGGGTGAGCCGTTGTTGTAATAGGAAACAATATCGGCCTTATCAGGTGCAATGCGCTGTATATAGGTCTTTGCATCCCCGAAAATATTTTTATCATTAACCACGATCTTGTTGAAATCTTCATTCAGCAGGTCACGTAATATACTGGTTGTTTTACCCTGCTCACTTAATATCTTTGCCGGCGGTGTTGCTCCTTTTAAATTGGTTTGTATCGTTTTCCAGGTAGCCACCAGGCTCAACAGGTCTTCATGCAGTTCGGCCGTATGTTTTCCTTCGGCAGCGGTTCTTACGATCACGCCAAGGTTTTTGGGTTTGATCGCTTCAATGATCTTGTGTAATCTTTTTCTTTCGTCGGATGAGTGTATTTTTCGCGAGATGGCAATGATATCATTAAAAGGTGTTACCACCACAAAGCGGCCGGGTAACGAAAGTTCGCAACTGAGGCGCGGCCCTTTGGCTGCAATAGGTTCCTTTAATATCTGCACCAGTACATTGGGTTTACCATTGAGTACTTCGGCTATTTTCCCGGTCTTTACGATCTCCGGTTCTACCTTGAATTTTGCAAAATCAAGTCCATTTTCTGATTTATCATGAATGGATTCGTTGGTGAATTTTAAAATGGAACGAACATAGGGGCTCAGGTCGGTATAGTGCAGAAAGGCATCTTTTTCAAAGCCAACATCAATAAATGCGGCATTCAGACCAGGGATCAGTTTTTTAACTTTCCCAAGGTAAAGGTCGCCCACGCCAAAGCTGGCATCCGCCTTTTCGTTGTGCAGCTCCACCAGCTTTTTGTCCTCTAATAAGGCAATTTCCACTCCCTGGGGAGCGGCATTTATGATCAGTTCCTTGGTCAAGTGTACAATTTTGATAAGACCATTACATCATGGAAGGATAATATATACGCATACACGAATAACCAGCCATTAGTTACTATGAATGCAGATATACGGGTACCCGGATGAGGATTCCGGGTACCACGGGTAAGAAAAATTACTTCTTCTTATGCCGGTTCTTTCTTAAACGTTTTTTACGCTTGTGTGTTGCAATTTTATGACGTTTTCTCTTTTTACCACAAGGCATAACTAGTCTTTTTTGTGTTTAAAATAATTTTTAAATATTTAAAACCGGGTCACCCGGTATTTTACTTTAATAATTTGATCCGTTCATCCACTTCCTTACTGTACAACGGATCATTCACAAGCCTTTTACTGATCTCGTACCATTTTACCGCTGATGCTTTATCGCCCTTGGCTGCATAGGTATCGGCTAAAAATGCTATAGCTTCTGTATTTCCGGGCTGTGCAATAACTACCTTCTGTAAACGCTCAATGGCTTTGTCATATTGCCCCGAAACATATCCTCCCACACCCAGCATCATTTGCGCTTTCATATTGTTTGAATCCCTCCGCACCACGTTCAATATCTGCTGAATGCCCTTCATGGTCTCTTCAGGACCGCCAACCCTGCCTTTTCCAAAAATGTAACAACTTCCCAATCCAACCTTAAGGTCATCATTCTCCGGGTAAAGCGCTATGGCCTGTTCAAATAAACCGATCGCCTGTTCTGCTTTCCAGTTCAACCTGGCCTCATCCGCTTCTCCCCTGAGGTTGTTTAAAATTAATTGGGCAGCAAAGGTGAGGTTTTTTTCCGACTTATCCAATTTAGCAGCCTCCGATAAATAATATAAATAGGGCTCATAGGCGTGAGAACTGTCTTTCCAGAAATTGGCGAGGCGGGTAAAAGCGGTAACCTGTTGACTGCTAACATCCCCACGTGTTATACTATTTTCTAATTTACCCAATTCAACTACCTGGGATGCTGTTAAATGTTTCTTTTCTTCGGTGATATATTCCTGGATGTCAAAGGCTTTTTTGGCAGCAACTGCCGGAGCAGCCGTTTTGCTTTTAACGGCAACTGTTCTTCCGAAAATAAATAGTAAGGCTACGGCAGCGAGGCCGGCTAATGTAAATATGATCTGTTTCTTCAGCATTTAAAAATCCTGCCGGTGTTTTTTGCAGGATGGCAAAGGTACGTTAGTCTTCGCTGTCATCCTCTTTTTCATCACTCTCTTTAATATTTTTGGAAGATTTGATCTCCAGCATAAATTCCTTGGCTGGTTTAAAGGCGGGAATAAAGTGTTCGGGAATTTCTACAGCTATGTTTTTCTTAATATTGCGGCCGATCTTGGCAGCCCTTTTTTTGGTGATGAAACTGCCAAAACCACGTATGTAGATGTTTTCACCTGCTGCTAAAGAGTTTTTAACAGATTTAAACATGGTTTCCAGCGTAACCAGCACATCCACTTTAGGGATGCCGGTCTTATCAGAAATTTGATTAATAAGGTCTGCTTTTCTCATAAAGTTTTATTTAATAAATTGTAACGTGAAGAAAAATACAACAAAAAATCCGAAATTCCCAAATAAGTTGGTGATTATCAGGTACTTTGTATAAAAATATAATAACTATTTATTTATTGCAGCTATTGTAACTAATTGATAATTAATTAGATGATAATTGATTAGCCGCTAAATAATTACAACAACCCGTAATATGTTGATCAACGAAAATAGGTACTTTACAAAAGCGCTTTTACGCTGGAACGCAAAAGATAATAACAGGCTAATGCCCTGGAAGGGCGAAAAAGACCCCTATAAGATCTGGCTGAGCGAGATCATTTTACAGCAAACAAGGGTAGAACAGGGATTGGGTTATTACAACCGGTTTATTACCACTTTTCCCGATGTTAAAAAACTGGCAAAAGCACCCGAACAAAAAGTTTTTAAGCTTTGGGAAGGGCTTGGGTATTATACGCGTTGCAAAAACCTGCTCGCAACCGCAAAATATATTGCCGGGGAAAAGAATGGGAAGTTCCCGGGAACATACCGGGAGATCCTGGATTTAAAAGGCATTGGCCCATATACTGCTGCTGCCATTGCTTCATTTGCATTTAATCTGCCGCATGCCGTTGTAGATGGCAATGTATACCGGGTCTTATCCCGTTTCTTCGGGATTGAAACCGTTACCACCACTACTACCGGTAAAATTTTTTTTACAACACTGGCCGGTGAACTCCTGGATAAAAAACTTCCGGGAATTTATAACCAGGCGATCATGGATTTTGGAGCCGTGATCTGCAAACCCAAAAATCCGCAGTGTAACATTTGCCCTCTTAAAACAAGGTGTATTGCACGCCTGCAGGATAAGGTTGATGAATTGCCGGTAAAGGCTGCCAGGCTGGTCAAAAAGAAAAGGTGGTTTTATTATTTTATTTTTGAATACAATGGCAAGGTATACACCCGGAAAAGAGGGGCTAAAGATATCTGGGAAAACCTCCATGAATTTGTATTGCTGGAATCCAATAAGCCAATAACCCCGGATAAGTTAAAGGCTACCGGTATCTTTAAAAGTATTGCCGGAAAAAGCAGTCCTTCGATCGTGCATATTTCAGCAATGTACAGGCAGCAACTTACACACCAGGAAATACATAGCTGTTTCATAGAGGTAAAACTGAAAAAGGCACCGCTGTTAAAAGATTACCAGGCAGTTGGTCCCCGCGAATTATCCAGGCTTCCGTTCCCGAAAATTATTGCGGCTTATTTACAGGAAAATGAGCTTACTCCATTTGTAAGATAAAAATGTATCTTTAAATTTGTTTCAGCCCCTGCAGTTGAGATTTCAAAAGCCGGGATTTAAAACAAGGGCGCATCAGAATTATATAACAGAAAGGATCAACAGGATAAAGCGCAAAATGAATTTTTTATGAGAGGCGTAAACAGGGTAATGCTGATCGGTAATCTCGGAAAAGACCCGGACATGCAGTTTTTGGAAGGGAATATCGGAGTGGCCAAATTTTCACTGGCAACTACAGAAACGTATAAGGACAGGAGCGGCAAACTCATATCCCAAACAGAATGGCATACGGTTGTACTCTGGCGCGGACTGGCTGAACTGGCACAAAAATATTTACACAAAGGCAGCCTGGTTTATATTGAAGGCCGGCTGAAAACACGCAGCTGGGAAGACAAGGACGGGAATAAAAAATTTGCCACAGAAGTGGTGGGAGATAACCTGATCATGCTGGATAAACGAAATGACGGGAACCAGGTTTCGGCAGGGATGGACAGCATGGACAGTCCTGACAATGACCCGGAAATACCTTTGGCAGATGATGGGTCAGAGCGGTTGCCTTTTTAATTGTATGGATTTGCGGGTATTGCTTTCATACGGGTTAAACAACGCATAAACTATTCTATCAATAACAGGCAGGATAATATTTTTCATTAAAATTCTTTGTTTTGGATTACCATTCGGTTCATGAACTTTTTTCTTTTCAGCTTCTGGCAATAACACCTGCCGCAACTACCATACTTATATTTATTGTTGTTATACTTTTCATGCTCTCCTTTTTACTGGCAGGTTCCGAGATCGCTTTTTTCTCACTGACCCAAAAGGACATCAATATGCTGCGTACCAAAAAGCAGCCGGCTTACAGGCGTATCGTGCATTTACTGGAACAGCCAAAAACCCTGATGGCGGCCATGCTCATTGCAAACAGTTTTATCAATATCGCCATCATCCTGATATCCAACCTGATCATCAACAGCTGGATCGAAGGGTTTGAAATGGCCAACTGGGTGATATTCCTGATCAAACTGTTTTCCATCAGTTTTATATTATTGCTGTTCGGTGAAGTATTGCCCAAGGTATGGGCCACGCATCATAAGATATGGTTTGCAGCTTCGGCCTCACTGATCGTGGAAATTTTCAGCAGTATTTTTTACCGGTTCAGCAAACGTATGGTGCGTTATACCGATTCGGTGGAAAAGAAATTCGCTTCTGTAAATTCCTCCACGCTCGACCGCAGCCACCTCGATTATGCCATTGACCTCCTGCCCGAACACGAAGCCACCACGGAAGAAAAATCCATTTTAAAGGGGATCAGGAAATTTGGAAATACCACTGTGAAACAGGTAATGCGTACCCGGCTGGATGTATGCGGGATTGATTTTAATTTCAATTTCAGCGATACCAAAAAAAAGGTGGAGGAACTGCATTATTCTCGGCTCCCGGTGTATAAGAACAACCTGGATGAAGTGGTAGGCATGCTGCATACCAAAGACATGCTGCCACACCTGGATGAACCCGCGGACTTTGACTGGCATACCCTGCTGCGCCAGCCCTTTTTTGTACATGAGCAAAAACTGATCGAAGACCTGTTGCAGGAATTCAGGAACCGGCGTATGCACTTTGCCGTGGTAGTGGATGAGTTTGGCGGCACTTCGGGTATTGTAACGCTGGAAGACGTGATGGAAGAAATTACCGGGGAGATAAAAGATGAATTTGATGATGAAGAAAGCAACAATAAAAAAATAGATGATTACAATTATATTTTTGAAGGCAAGACGATGATCAATGATGTATGCAAAGCGATCGGCCTGCCAGTTGATACATTCGACCATGTGCGGGGTGAAAGTGATTCGCTGGCCGGGCTGGTACTGGAAATTGCCGGGGAATTTCCGCAGGTAAATGAAGAAGTTACCAGCGGGGATTATACATTCATACCACTTGAAATCAATAAGAACAGGCTGGATAAGATAAAGGTCACCATCAAAAAGCCCGAAGCATCCTGATCAGAAAAACAATCATGAAAAAACAGCTTGAATCTTTTATTTCGGCCTGCCGGTTCATCCACCATGGTTTTTGCGAATTTATCCTCAGTAGCAAAAGCGAAAGAGGGGGTGGACTACGGACTGGCAAGTGTCTACAGTGGACTTTCAATTGCTTATTGCCTATTGCTTATTGCCTGTTGCTCACGGCCTGCAATTCCACCTACACTTCAAAAAAAACAGGGTACTATAAAATCGATTTCCCCGAAAGGGCTTATCAGCAATTTCAAATGGAGGGGTTTCCCTACACATTCGAATACCCGGTTTATGCACAGGTGGTAAAGGACAGTACTTATTTCGACCGCGACCTGCAGAATCCTTACTGGGTCAATATAGATTTTCCGCAGTTTGGCGGCCGGATATTTTTAAGTTACAAGGCCATCGGCGGCAAATCCACCTACAAAGTGAAACAGGCTGACGGAACCTACAAAGATTCACTGGGCACCAATGTATTTGACCTGATGGTGAATGATGCATTTAAACTCACCAGTAAAAATGAAACTGTGGCCACTTCCATCAGGGACAGCCTGTTTCATACCAAAAACGGGATAACCGGTGTCTTCTTCAGGGTTGGTGGAAATGCCGCCACTGCCAAACAGTTTTTTATGACCGATACCAGCAAAAATTTCTTCCGGGGTGCTTTATATTTTGATGTTACACCCAATGCCGATTCATTAAAGCCCGTACAGGATTTTTTACAGGCCGATATCGACCACCTGATCAATACCTTCAGGTGGACCAATAAATAACATGGCTTTTGGTTCAACCATTATTTTTTAAGATCAACTTTCATTACCGGTTTTTTAAAGACACCCCTGATAATTTTTCCCGGCTGATCTTTATTCCATGTACATTTTCTTGAACTACTCCCTGAATGGTTAACTTTGCGCCCATGATCGCAATTGACAATATACTGGTAAGTGATGCCCTAGTTAAAGGACAGGTTGTTGACGACCTTTCCCAATGCCAGGGTGCATGCTGTACGGAAGGCGATTGCGGGCAACCCCGTAAAAGTAGAGA
>CAZBIK010000148.1:5984-8952 GCA_964491955.1 uncultured Ferruginibacter sp. | reverse complement strand
GATGTTGCAGTTACCGCCAAGCTTAAAACGGTTGCCACCGGCGCCATCAAAGAAACCTATAAGATCCTGGTTCGCCGTATCGATAAATTCGGTGTGGCCCAGCCCAATATCAATTTTGATGAGAACAAAGGTATCATCAATGTGGAGCTGGCAGGCGTAACCGATATCGACAGGGTACGCAAACAGCTGCAGGCATCAGCCCGGCTGCAGTTTTGGGAAGTTTACCGCATAGATGAACTCGCTGAATCACTGAAACTGGCAGACGAAAACCTGCAGAAATACCTGAATGGCGTCAGTGATTCTGGCGTTGTGGATTCCACAAAATTACTCGATAATGTAAATCCTTTTTTCAGGGTAATTAACCCGCAAAACCCGCAAACCGACCCGGCTACCGGGAAACAATACTTTTCGTCCAGCATTGGCAGCGTTGCCATACAGGACACGGCCATATTTTACGAGTACCTGAATAATGATGTGGTAAAAAATGTTTTACCCGCCGATGCCAAATTCTTATTGGGCATTGAAGAAAAAGCAACCAAAGGCAATCAGCGTTATTTCCAGTTATATGCTGTTAAAACCCTTCCCGGCAGTGAGAAAGCGCCATTGGAAGGGGAAGGAGTAAGAATTGCCAAACAGGATTTTGATGAAAAAGGAAGGCCGGCGATTAAAATGGAAATGACCAGTGCAGGCGCAAAAACCTGGGCCCGCATGACCGCCAAGAATGTTGGCCGCCCGATCGCCATCGTACTCGATGATATCGTTTATTCGGCCCCCAATGTGAACGGCCCGATCGAAGGCGGAAGTTCTGAGATCGCCGGAAATTTTACGGTACTGGAAGCCCAGGACCTGGCCGACCTGTTGCAATCAGGTAAACTGGATGCACCAGCCAAGATCGTGGCCCAACAGGTTGTTGGCCCTACACTTGGTAAGGAGGCAGTACGGGGAGGCGCCATGTCATTTGGTATCGCGTTCCTGGTAATATTTATTTTAATGCTGGTATATTACAATACAGGGGGCTGGGTTGCCAATATTGCCCTGATCCTGAACCTGCTGTTCACCATTGGTGTATTAACGGCCATGGGCTTTACATTAACGGCTCCCGGTATCGCAGGTCTGGTTTTGACCATCGGCCTGGCAGTGGATACCAATGTTATTATTTTTGAAAGGATCAAGGATGAACTTACCAAAGGAAAAGCATACCAGCAGGCGATAACAGCCGGTTACAACCGCTCACTGGCCCCTGTAATTGATGCGCATGTAACTTCATTACTCACCGCCTTCATACTGTTTTATTTTGGATTGGGCCCTGTTCTTGGCTTTGCCACCACACAGATCATAGGTATATTATTGTCCTTATTCTGTGGTATCCTGGTTTCCAGGCTCTTTACTGATCTCTGGACCAAAAAGAACCGCCATTTCAATTATTTCACCAATTTTTCAAAGCGCATTTTCAGGAATGCAAAATACAAATTTGTAGAATACAGGAAAGTGGCTTATGTTATTTCCGGCATTGTATTACTGTTGGGTATAGGCGCATTTATCAATGGTTTTCATTACGGCGTGGAATTTAAAGGAGGCCGCAGTTATACCATTGAATTCAACCAACCGGTTATCAATGATGATATCCGTGAAGACCTGAAAGCAGCGCTGGATGGAGACAATCCCACCATTAAAACGGTTGGGGACAGCCGCCACCTGAACATCACCACTGCTTATTTAAAAGAAGCGGATAATGCAGACAGCGCAGTAAAAGCCAGGCTTTTCCAGGGTCTTAAAAAAGTTTTACCTGCGGATCTTACTTACGCAAAATTTGCAAAAGACAATATCCAGGCATATACAACCGTACAGCCCAGTATATCTGATGACCTGAAACGCGGTGCAGTAAAAGCAACCATTTTTGCGATACTGGCCATCTTCCTCTATATCTTCTTCCGTTTCCGCGACTGGAGATATTCGGCAGGTACCATTTTAACCCTGATACATGACGTACTGGTTACTTTGATCGTGTTCTCCTTCTTCAAGAATATTGTACCGTTCCCGCTGGAGATTGATCAGCACTTTATTGCAGCCATACTTACAGTAATTGGTTTCTCCATGAATGATACGGTGATCGTATTTGACAGGATCCGTGAATACAGCAGGGACCTGAGGGGTGCAGACAAGACGACCATTATCAACCGGGCCATTAATGATACGCTGAGCCGTACCATTATGACCTCCGTAACTGTATTCCTGGTTATCCTGATACTCTTCGTTTTCGGCGGAGAAGTAACCCGTGGGTTTGCTTTTGCAATGCTGATCGGTATCATTACCGGTGCTTACTCATCCATTTTTGTGGGCGTGCCGGTTTTGGTGGATTTTGCAAAGAACAAACCATTGGGAGAAGTGGATGCCGTGGTGGAGAAAAAGAAAGTTTCTTAAAATTTTATGATGATATGATGAAGTGCCCCGTGTTAACACGGGGCACTTTTTATTTACAGATAAGATAAAGCGGAATCGAAAGCAAAAAAAAGCACTGTCAATAAACAGCGCTCATGAATTGTTAAAATCAACCGGTAATGTTTATACCGCAAAACTCGTCCCGCAACCGCAGGTCTTGCTGGCATTGGGATTATTGAATGTAAACCCGCGGCTGTTCAGTCCACCCTGCCAGTCTACTTCCATACCCATCAAATAGATCCCGTGCGATTTTTCCATGATAATACTGATCCCGTCTATCTCAAAAATTTCATCTTTTTCTGTTTTGGTATCAAAGCCCAGCACATAGGTCATGCCGCTGCAGCCCCCACCCTTTACGCCAATGCGTAAAAATTGTTTGGTATCAAATCCTTCTTCCAGCATCAGCCTTTTGATCTCATCTTTTGCTGAAGCGGTTAAAGTAACCGGTATAGTTGTAGTTTCCATATCTGAATCTTTGTACAAAATTAAATAATAAAAGCAATTTGCTTTTACGATTTACGGTTTTCAT
>CAZBIK010000148.1:0-5884 GCA_964491955.1 uncultured Ferruginibacter sp. | reverse complement strand
ACTATGGAATTATCTTCCGGCATGGTTCAAAATATAATCCTGGGCGCTATTTTTATGTTTTTTATTGCCATAGCCTGGCTGCTGGCCGAGTTTAAAGGTATGAAAGACAATATCATTGAACGCATGGGCATCAACAATGAAGTGATCAAACTGAAATTACAGGCACTGGAACGTTTTACTTTATATGCCGAAAGGTCGTCCCTAAAGAACCTGATATCCCGGACCCCGGCTGCAGGCATGACCGTGGTAGACCTGCAACTGGCATTGCTGGATGCATTGCGTACAGAATATGAATATAATGTAACCCAGCAGATCTATGTGGATCCAAAAATGTGGAAGGCCATTGGCAATTTAAAGGATCAAAACACCTTTATCATCAACCAACTTGCAGCTACACTTCCACCGGATGCCGGCGGGATAGAACTGAGCAAACGCATTTTGGAATACGTGGCCAGCACCGACTCCGAATTGAATGAAACGGTTTTAAGTGCACTGCGGTTTGAAGCAAAACGAATATTATAATTAATTATGGCTACCGATAAAAAAATATTCACCGACTCGGGTATCGAAATTAAAACAATCTATACGCAGAAGGATCTTGACCTACTCCCCCCTTTGGGGGGCGGGGGGGCCGGAGAATTCCCTTTTACCCGTGGTGTTCAACCCGATATGTACCGCGGCAAATTATGGACCATGCGCCAATACGCCGGTTTTTCAACAGCCGAAGCCAGCAATGAACGCTATCATTATTTATTGAGCCAGGGTGTGAATGGTTTGAGTGTGGCATTTGACCTGCCCACACAGATCGGTTACGACAGTGACCACCCATTGGCTGATGGCGAGGTTGGTAAAGTTGGGGTTGCCATTGACAGCCTGGAGGATATGGAAATTTTATTCAAAGGCATAAAGCTGGATGAAGTGACCAGTTCCATGACGATCAATGCCAGCGGGTTTATTTTACTGGCTTTTTATATTGCCCTGGCAAAAAAGCAGGGGGCCGACCTGAAAAAGATCTCGGGAACCATACAGAATGATATTTTAAAGGAATATGCAGCACGGGGAACCTACATCTACCCGCCCAAAGCTTCCATGCGCATCATCACGGATATTTTTGAATGGTGTGCCACGGAAGTGCCCAAATGGAATACCATATCCATTTCGGGTTACCATATACGTGAGGCCGGCAGTACAGCCGTACAGGAGATCGCTTTTACCTTAAGCAATGGCAAAGCCTATGTGCAGGCTGCACTGCAAAAGGGGCTCGACATCAATGTGTTCGGCAAACGTCTCTCCTTCTTCTTCAACGCACACAACAACCTGTTTGAAGAAGTGGCCAAGTTCCGGGCTGCCAGGCGCATGTGGGCAACCATCATGAAAGACCTGGGCGCCACCGATGAAAAAGCAATGATGCTGCGTTTTCATACACAGACGGGTGGCAGTACCTTAACGGCGCAGCAGCCATATAACAATATCAGCCGGGTTACGGTACAGACCTTAGCTGCTGTTTTAGGCGGCACGCAATCCTTACATACCAACGGCTATGATGAAGCGCTGAGCCTGCCTACGGAGGAAGCGGCAGCCATAGCCCTGCGCACCCAGCAGATCGTGGCTTTTGAAAGCGGGGCGCCAGACACGGTTGACCCGCTGGCCGGCAGTTACTTTATTGAATCACTGACCCATGAAGTGGAAGCCGCTGCCTGGAAACTGATCGAAAAGATTGACGCCATGGGCGGCAGCGTGGCAGCCATCGAGCAGGGTTTTATACAGGATGAGATCGCCAAAAGCGCTTACGAATACCAGCGCCGCATAGAGAGCGGTGAAAAGGTCATTGTGGGTGTAAACAAATTTCAATCCGAAGAAAAAACCACCATCCCGGTCTTTAAAGTGGATGAGCATGTACAAAGCCACCAGGTTGAAAAATTAAAAGCGCTGAAATTAAAAAGAGACAACGCTAAAGTTGCGGCTTCGCTGAAAACCCTTCATGAAAAAGCATTGAGCGGCGAAAACCTGATGCCTACTGTGTTAGAGGCTGTTGAAAATTACTGTACCCTCGGTGAAATTTCTGATGAACTGAGAAAAGTTTTCGGGGAATATAAATAACTGCTATTGTATTTTAGATGTACGAAAACCGCCTCAGTAAATTCATACAGAGGCGGTTCTTTTATCACTGAATGCTGTTTATCATTGAACCACCGCCCTGTTTACCGCCAAACGCTTACCGGCCGCATCTCTCAGTTCGATCCAGTAAAGGCCTTTACCATGTGCCCTGATATCTACATCTATTTTTTGATAAGGGATGGTTTGTATAAAAGTTTGGGTTATGATCCTTTCTCCCCTGTTATTATATACCATCAATGACCGTTGCAATACATTATTTGGCTCACTGTGGTATCTTACCTGGAAAATACCACCACTCGGGTTGGGGTATGTAAAAAGTGTCAATGCGAAGGAATGCACAATGGTGATCATATTAGATAGATTGCTGCAACCGTTTACATCGGTAACCTGCAACTGGTAATCACCTAACCCGTTTATATTCACCAGTAATGTATCAACCGTTGCACCCGGTAAAACCGCTCCATTATAATACCAGGTGTATATAGCTGCCGGATTTGGTGTTACAGTAGAAAAAATCGTAGTTGTCTGTCCCGGGCCAATAATTAACGGGTTGGCAGTTATTACAATATTTGGCAACTGGTAAACAGTTAACAATGCAGCAGCTGATGTTGCACCTGAACATCCTGCCCCCCCATTTACCGACACCCTGAATAAATAACCATTCATGGTAAGAGGAGGTGTATTTATTAAAAGCGTAGCCGTTAGCGCTCCGCTGAAAATCCCTCCGTTTACAATGTTATTGTAAGAAGCACCCCCATTGGAACTTAATGGCCATTGGTAATTAAAGGGACCGGCACCTGCCATTGCAACACTAAAACTGGCTGAATTGCCAACACAAACAGCCAGGTTAACCGGTTGTTGAGTTATAGAAATTGCCTGGCCTACTGTAACTATTACGTTTCGTGGTGGTGAAGTACATGTTGGTGATGCCTGGGCGAAATGTACTGCTCCAATAAAACCAGCTGGCGTTATAGTTGGCGCTGACGGAATATTAATTCCGCTATAACCAATATTATTTCCGGTTATGATTTCACATCCACCATCATTAAAAGAATAATTACCAGGACTTAATGTACTGTAAGACAAGTTAGGTGCATTGGTAATTGTAATTGCCTGTAAACATATGCCATAGGAAGCACCCGCCGGAATTACTAATTGCAAATTTGTGATAAATGGCTGAACTGCCGAACCTGTACCGGTAATTGCAGCTGCCCCAAATTGAACCCAGCCATTAGCAGCAGAAATTGCACCGGGCGGGCCATTGATGGCTGAAGTTTTGTAATATGCATAAACCAATGTTGCACCTGCAGCCAATGTTCTGCTATCGATTTGTAACATTCTTATCGGGTATGGATGATTATTTTTTACATTAAAAGTAATGGTCGCATTGCTATTGTTACTTACAAAATTTGTAGTGGTTGTACATAATGTTGGTGGCAACCCTTGTGTTGTTACCTGGTAAGTATATACACCTGCCGGTGTGGGCCTGGCCCAGACAGAATCTCTTTGTGTTCCGGCAATATAAGGTATGGTAGCAGCCGGATCCATAAATAAACCAGCAGCCGGAGTCCATACAGCAGGCGATGCAGGTAAACCTCCGCAGGTAAAAGTAATGGCTAAACACCACGAAGTTAAAGTACCAATATTACCAGTAACGCCATCATAAAATCCAAGGGTCCAGTTTCCATTAGCATTCGATGCAGTTGGTGCCAGTCCTGCCCAGGTTGTTACAGTTTGCAACATTCCAGTTGGCCCGTTTGCACCATATCCTCCGGCAGGTAAACCCTGGGCATCAGCCTTAAAAGTACCTGTATATGGATTGACACCAGTACTTAAAGCAGGTATTCCAACTGAACTGATAACTGTATTGACAAATCCGGTAGTAGCGCCACTACCTCCTGTAGCAGTTAAGTGATAATCGAGATTTAAAATACTTCCATTGGGTGCTCTTAATACAAATACCATATCGCCAATCCGGGTATGTGGCATATTGATAATTACTTTTATTTCCGTAATGATACATGCCTGGAGAATACCTGATACAACGACACTGTTCGAAGCACCTGCCGGGTTATTATCGGGTACAGGAATATTAACAGGGCCGGAACAAAACTGTGCCGTATTTGGTGCTGATAATACTTTTAGTTTTATGGCTGGGTCACCCAGGCACATTACTGCCGGATTGGGTGTTACTATTGGTGCAGGAGGTGTGTAATTTACCCGTGCGGTTGCTGTCGTACTGCAACCGCTTGCAGTTATAGTTCCTGTAACAGTGTATTCCGTATAAGTAGTTGGTGCGGCGTAAACAGTAGTTGTATTACCTCCCGTATAAGGAACTGTGTGCGTACAATTGGTATATAAACCAGTTAAAGGCGACCAAACATACGTATCAGCATTACCGCTTGCGGTGAGCAGGTTACAAGGCCCGTTACCACCAGGATCTCCACCACAACTGGTAGCGGGAGTAACATTAACAACGGGGCATTGCGCAGTTGCGTTTATACCTGAATGCAATATTAAAAAGGTTAACAGGCCGATAATTAAAAACTGCTTTTTAAAATTGTCTGTTGCATTATGTAGGCGGGAGTAAAATTTATTCATGCAGTATTGTTTGGTGTTTAATAACCGGTGCATTACAATGTACTGATTATATACAATAAAATATAATTTCTCAGTAATAAGTTACTACCAACAGTTTTGTTACTATGCAAAAAAAAATCCTCCCCGGAAAACCGGGGAGGATCTGTATCTAAACTTTATTATGGATTATTGAATAACAACCCTGCACATGGTCAGGCGGTTACCGTTCAGGTCACCGATCTCAACCCAGTACAGTCCTTTTCCATAAGCACGCATATCCACATCCATCCTGTCGTACGGACGGCCAATGGTGTAATACTGGGTAAACACCCTGTCACCTTTGGCATCAAAGACCGTTAATGTACGTGGCAACACGTTATTGGCTACACTATAGTACCTGACCTGGAATTTACCGCTGGTCGGGTTCGGATAGATGAAGCATTTGGCGCTCACAGAATCTTTGATGGTGATGATGTTGGAAGCATTGCTGCAACCATTCACATCAGTTACACGCAGCTGGTAATCACCCATGCCATCCACATCCACAACCAGTGTACCGGTATTGGCACCTGCTACTGCAACACCATTCCTGAGCCAGGTATAAGCGGCTGCAGCATTTGGTGAAACGGTAGAAGAAAGGGTTGTGGTCAAACCAGGGAATAAACTGGTATAAGGACTGGCTGATATAACGATCACCGGTAAAGGATTAACCGTTAATGTAGCAACTCTTGAAGTTGCAGCAGCACATGGCGCAGCACCTGTAACAACAGCACGGTATTGATAACCGCTCATGCTGACAGGAGGTGCAGTTACCGTTAAAGTAACTGTTGTTGCACCACTGTACACACCACCATTGGTTACGTTTGTCCAGGTATTACCATTGTTGGTACTTACCTGCCACTGGTAGCTGTGAGGACCGGTACCTGCTGTAACTGCAGTTGTGAAAGTAGCTACCTTATCTGTACAAACAACCTGGTTAGCCGGTATGTTGGCATTCAGTGTTGTAGGCTCATTAACCGTTACAACTACTGTCCTGGCCGGTGAAGTACAAGGAACAGTACTGTTACCTAATAGTACCCTGCCTATAAAGGCTCTTGGTGTATTTAAAGGAGCGATCGGGGCAACACCACCAGCATAACTGGCGTTTGTGCCTGCGATCACATCACAACCACCACCTGAATTGATA
>CAZBIK010000147.1:1877-8955 GCA_964491955.1 uncultured Ferruginibacter sp. | reverse complement strand
TGGAAAATAACGGCCCGTATAAATTTGAAAGAACAACCAGTTGGGCAACAGATGGTGTGCCGTTGGGGGGGTATGGATATCCAACAAGTAAAAATGGTTTGATTCATGCTATGTTCAGGCCGAGTGATGATGCAACGGTATTTCCATATAATGTTCCCGGGAATTACTTCGCTGCTGTTTCACTTGGCAGGTTAACAGAAATGAAATCTATTTTAAGATTTTCAGATGAAGAAAACTCTGCTGTCAATTTACTCTTAACCAAAATCTCAAATGCTATTGATACTGTTTGTGTAATGAATCATTCTGTTTTTGGCGAAATATATGCCTATGAAATAAATGGATTTGGAAGTTTTAGTTTAATGGATGATGCTAATATACCATCATTGTTGTCTATGCCTTATTTATTAGAGTCAAAAGATGAGGACAGGATTTATACAAATACCAGAAAACTTGTGCTCTCCAAAAACAATCCCTTCTTCTTCAAAGGCAAAGCCGCCGAAGGCATCGGCGGCCCACATGTGGGTATGGATTATATCTGGCCCATGAGCATTATCATGCGGGGATTGACCAGTACCGATGATATGGAAATAAAATCATGCCTGGATATACTACAGAAAACCCATGCCGGCACCGGCTTTATGCATGAATCCTTTCATAAGGATGATCCCGCAAAATTCACCCGTAAATGGTTTGCCTGGGCCAATACCTTATTCGGTGAATTTGTCTGGAAGGTATATAGAGAAAGGCCACATTTGTTAAAATAAAATTCCACTTTATTGAGAAACTCATTATTTGTTTTACTGTTTTGTTTAATAGCTGCATGTATGCCGGTCAATAAAAAGAAACGCATTATTTTTTTTGGTGACTCCATTACTGAAGCTGCTGTAAAACCAGGAGGGTATATTGTACAAATGGATTCCATGATCGCTTTGCAGGGTAAGCGTGAACTTTATGAACTTATTGGTTCAGGCATCAGCGCCAATAAAGTATATGACCTGTATTTGCGGATGGAAGATGATGTGTTAAGTAAAGACCCGGATATCGTGGTTATTTTTATTGGTGTAAATGATGTCTGGCACAAACGTACAGGCGGTACCGGAACAGATGCGGATAAATTTGGAAAATTTTACCAGGCCATCATCAATAAGCTGAAGGCAAAAAACATAGACATTGTCATCTGTACCCCGGCAGCAATAGGCGAAAAAACAGACTTCAGCAACCCGCTTGATGGCGAATTAAATGAGTACAGTATAATCATCAGGGATATGGCACAGAAAAACAACCTGTCCCTGGTTGACCTGCGAAGAGCTTTCCTGGATCATAACCTTAAAAATAATCCCGGCAATAAAGCCAGCGGCATACTTACTTCCGATGGGGTTCATTTGAATGTAAAGGGTAACCAGTTTGTGGCAGGGGAGATGTGGAAGGTTTTAAAGGCATTTTAGCTCTGGTTGCATAAGCTATTTACCGTTTAACAAATAATTATATTCCCCCGCCTACGGGGATTTTCTATTTTGAAATAAAAGATATTATCTTGGCGCAGCTTATTCCCTGCCACCACAATTCTTTTTACGATCCTTATTTATTAAACCAAACCATGATGATGAAATTATTTCAAAAACCCGTTATTGCCCTGCTGCTTATAGCGCCGGTCATTTTTACAGCCTGTAAAACCAAAACTGAAGAACCGGCACCAAAAATAGCCGTGGAGGATTTCTTTAAAAACCCGGAGAAATTCAGCTGGCGAATTTCCCCGGATGGAGAATATATTTCTTACCTGAGCCCGCACAACGGGCACACCAATGTTTTTGTGCAGAAGATCTCAGACAGTGTGGCCATACCCGTTACCAATGATACGGTGCGTAATATTTACCGCTACCAATGGAAAGGAAACCGCATCATTTACCTGCAGGATGTGGGCGGTGATGAGAATTTTCAGTTGTTCTCCGTTGGCATCGACGGAAAGGACCTGAAAGCATTGACCCCATTCCCCAAAGTAAGGACCGAAATACTGGATGGATGGCGTGATATTGTTGGCAAGGAAAAAGAAGTTATGGTGGGAATCAATAAAAGGGATGCCCGTTTTTTTGACCCCTACAGCGTAAATATTGAGACCGGAGAACTGAAAGTTTTATACGAGAATAACAACAATTACGAAAGCTGGTTTACCGACCATACCGGTATCATCAGGATGGCCACCAAAACAGATGGTGTGAACACCACTTATTTTCACCGGGCCAATGAAGCAGCGCCTTTTGATTCGATCCTGACCACTACTTACAAAGACCAGTTCTCTATCCAGTTCTTTACTTTCGACAATAAAAATATTTATGTATCCAGCAATATCGGAAGGGACAAAACAGCGATCGTAGAATATGACCTGGCAGCACGAAAAGAGATCAAAGAAATTTACAGCAACCCGGAATATGATGTGGATGGGTTAAGTTTTTCTGCCAAACGGAAAGTATTGACCCTGGCCACTTACACTTCCTGGAAAAGGGAACAGCATTTTTTTGATAAGGAAACGGAATCGGAGTATAAAAAAATGCAGGATAAATTCAAGGGATACGAGATCGGCATTTATGGCAACAACATTGCCGAAGATAAATTTGTGGTTTGGACCGGCAATGATAAGGTTGCCGCCCGGTATCATTTCTATGATAAAAAAACCGGTGAGACCAAGTTCCTGGCAGATGCTTTTCCCTGGTTAAAGGAAGAACAGATGGCAACCATGAAACCGATCAAATACACGTCAAGGGACGGGCTTACCATTCATGGTTACCTTACCTTGCCCAAAGGCATGGAGGCCAAAAACCTGCCGGTGGTCATCAACCCGCATGGCGGACCGTGGGCAAGGGATGACTGGGGCTTTAACAACGAGGCACAGCTCTTTGCCAACAGGGGATATGCTGTTTTGCAAATGAATTTCAGGGGCTCTACGGGTTATGGAAAAGAATTCTGGCTGAAGAGCCAGAAGCAGTGGGGCAAAACCATGCAGGATGATATAACCGACGGGGTTCAATGGCTGATCAAGGAAGGCATAGCCGATCCGAAACGTGTTGCCATATATGGCGGCAGTTACGGCGGCTACGCAACACTGGCAGGTGTGGCATTTACGCCCGACCTGTATGCCTGTGCAGTAGATTATGTAGGCGTATCCAATATGTTCACTTTCATGAAAACCATCCCGCCATATTGGGAACCCTACAAAGCCATGTTTTATGAAATGGTTGGCGACCCCGTAAAAGACAGTGCTTTACTGGCCGAAGTATCACCAGCCCTGCACGCCGGTAATATTAAAACACCGTTGTTTGTTGCACAGGGCGCCAATGATCCGCGTGTAAACAAAGCCGAAAGCGACCAGATGGTAGAGGCTTTGCGGAAAAGGGGAGTACAGGTTGATTACATGGTTAAAAATGATGAGGGCCATGGTTTTGCCAATGAAGGAAACCGGCTTGAATTTTATAAAGAGATGGATAAATTCTTTGATAAATATCTTTCGGGTAAACCGATTGAGCCTAAAAAGCAATAAGCAAAAATAACTCCCACAAAGCTGCTAAGAACGCAAAGAAATACTTTGTACACTTAGTGACTTTGTGGGATTTTTTTTGTTGAATTGTGGTTATACAACGCTCACCAGGTAATGGTTCTTTTTACCTTTTTGAATGAGTATATATTTGTTATGCAGTAATAGTGGGGTCTCAACTTTCATTTCAATTCCCTCCACTTTTTTGCGGTTGATGCTTACTCCTCCGCCCTGGATCATTTTTCTTGCTTCGCCTTTGCTTGGAAAAATTGCCGTTTCAGCCAGGAAGGAAACAATATCAATTCCAGCTTCAATTTTTTCTTTTGCAAAATTAATTTTTACCACACCTTCCATTCCTTCCAGGTCTTCGGTACTCAGGCTTTCAGCCGGGGCGGACTTGCCGGCCAATAATTTATCTGTTGTTTCAACGGCTTTGTTAAATTCATCTTTGCCATGTACAAAAATGGTTACTTCCCTGGCCAGTGTTTTTTGTAAAACCCTTTTGGATGCATCTTTATTATGTTCTACGATCAGTTCATTGATCCTGGGTTCATCCAAAAAAGTAAAAATTTTTATCCAGGTCTCGGCATCACTGTCATTGGCATTTAACCAAAACTGGTAAAACTGGTAAGGGGATGTTTTACCGGCATCCAACCAGATATTTCCCTGTTCGGTTTTCCCAAACTTACCCCCATCGGCTTTTTTGATCAGCGGGCAGGTAAAGGCAAATGCTTCCCCGCCGCATTTTCTCCGGATCAGTTCTGTGCCGGTCACAATATTTCCCCACTGGTCGCTGCCGCCCATCTGCAGCCTGCAGTTTTTATGTGTATACAGCCAGTAAAAATCATAACCCTGCATCTACTGGTAAGTGAATTCCGTAAAGCTCATGCCACTTCCGCCTTCGAGCCTTTTCTTCACACTGTCCTTGGCCATCATGTAATTTACCGTGATGTGTTTGCCGGTATCCCGGATAAAATCCAAAAAGGAGATGCCTTTAAACCAGTCATAATTGTTGGCCATTTCGGCAGCATTGGGTTTGCTTTGATCAAAATCCAGGAATTTTTCCAACTGCGCTTTTACACCTGCTACATTCCGGTTCAAAACCTCCTCGCTCAGTAAATTCCTTTCTTCGCTTTTGCCGCTGGGATCGCCAACCATTCCGGTTGCACCACCCACCAGGGCTATGGGCTTATGTCCCGCTTTTTGGAGATGAACCAGTAAAATTATGGGTACCAGGCTGCCGATATGCAGGCTGTCGGCCGTAGGGTCAAAGCCAATATAGGCGGTGGTCATTTCTTTTTCCAGTTGTTCCTTTGTTCCAGGCATGATGTCCTGGATCATTCCTCTCCATTGCAATTCGGTTAATAATGGCTGCATATGCTGATTAAAAATTAAAGTAGAATATTATAAACTGATCCTCATTTTGGCAAAAATGCTTATAAATATCGATAAAAGCACAAGTTTATCCTTTTAAAAATACACTTGGCAGGTAAAAAGGGATCGTTCTGCAAAAATCCGTTTTTTCTTTCATTGCGTATATCTGCAGGCATCCTTTTGGTGAAAACCGGTGTCTTTCACCGGAGATATTTTTTGTTCAAAAAGCCGGGTAAAATAAACTCAGCAGGCCACCTGTGAATTGTAATATTAAGCTTAATTTTATACTGTTATATAAACACAATTTACCAAGTATAATTACGTTTATGTAGCATCTACCTATTAAATTCAATGACTAACCAGATGTTATTATGAGATTTTACACAAAAATATCCTTACTTCTCCTTTTGATCATACCGTTTTTTGGATTTTCCCAGTTCAGAAAATATTCCAATGAATTTTTAAATATCGGTGCAGGTGCCAGGGGTTTGGCCATGGGCGGAGCACAGGTGGCTTCGGCAAAGGATGCTACTGCGGGTTACTGGAACCCGGCGGGATTAACGGGCATTAAAGAACATCCCAATGTGGGGATCATGCATGCCGAATATTTTGGAGGTATTGCCAAATACGATTATTTGTCTGCCGCCATGCCGATCCAGGATAACAAGCGGGCACTTGGTTTTTCCCTGTTGCGTTTTGCCATTGATGACATACCCAATACCTTATTCCTGGTGGAACCCGACGGCAGTTTCAATTATGACCGGATCCAGACCTTTTCTTCGGCCGATTATGCCTTCCTGCTTTCTTTTGCACAAAAGATCAAGGAAACGGAGAAACAACAGATCAGTTTTGGATTAAATGCAAAAGTGATCTACCGCAAAGTGGGCAAATTTGCTTCTGCCTGGGGTTTTGGACTGGATGCAGGTTTACAGATGCATGGTGAAAAATGGCATGCCGGTATAGTAGCCCGTGATGTGACCACCACTTTCAATGCCTGGTCATTTAAATTCACTGAAAAGGAAAAAGAGGTTTTATACCTCACCAACAATAAGATCCCGGTCAAATCAACCGAACTGACAGCGCCACGCCTCATTATTGGCGGCGGCTATGATTTTAAGCTCGGTAAAAAAGTGAGCCTGATGGCGGAGGCCAATGTGGATATGACCTTTGATGGCAAAAGAAATACTGTGCTGAGCGGTAACACGATCAGTATTGACCCGCATATTGGCCTGGAAGCCACCATCAGTGATGTGTTTTTTGTAAGGGCAGGCATTACCAATTTTCAAAGGGCTTTAAAGGATTTTAGTGATGTTGATTCGCTTAATGATAAAAAAGTTTGGATCTACCAGCCAAGTGCGGGGGCAGGGTTTAAATTAAAGAACATCATGATCGATTATGCCTTTACCAACCTGGCCAACCAGTCGAATCCATTGTATACCCATATATTTTCCTTACGGTTCAATATCGTGGGAAAAAAGGAAACAGAATAAATAATAATTTAACACCGGTATGAAAAAAATTCTAATCATTGCTGTTATCAGTTTACTTGCCGGCAACGGCTTTGCCCAGTTGAACAACAGCTGGATCGATTACAGCAAAACCTACTATAAATTCAAACTGGGAAAAGATAGCCTGACCCGTATTTACCAGCCGACTTTGGCCTCTGCGGGATTGGGAACTGTACCAGCCGAGCACTTTCAGCTTTGGCGCAATGGAAAAGAAGTGCGCATATTCACTTCCGTGACCTCCGGTGTTCTGGGCGTGAATGATTTTATTGAATTCTGGGGCGAAATGAATGATGGTAAACCTGATAAAAAACTCTACCGGAACCCGGATTACCAGCTCTGTGATAAATTCAGCCTGGATACGGATACGGCTTCTTATTTCCTGGCGGTTAACCCGGCAGGCGGCAACCTCAGGTACCTGACTGCTGACAACAATACTGCCGGCAATACACTGCCGGCCGATCCTTATTTCATGCGCCGGATAGAAACGCATTTCCGCAACCAGGTAAACAGGGGATATGCTGCCGTGATCGGGGAATACGTGTATTCTTCATCTTATGATATTGGTGAGGGTTGGACCAGCGATAATGCGGCCCCCTCCCGTGCCGTACCGAAAGCCGTGGGGGGTATGAACCGGTATTCCGCCGGTCCGCCGAACAGCGTACTATTCCCG
>CAZBIK010000147.1:0-1867 GCA_964491955.1 uncultured Ferruginibacter sp. | reverse complement strand
CTTATTTCAATTACCTGAAAGATACGATCAGGAACCTGCCCCTGTCACTTTTGGCAAGCGCCACCAATTTACCTGTCAGTGTAAACGGCAATTCATCAACAGCGGTTGACCGTATTGTGGTAAGTTGTTTTTCAGTTACCTACCCGGCAACTTTTAATTTTAACAATGAAAAGAATTTTTATTTTGAACTGAAGGACAATGCACTGGGTAATTACCTGGTGATCACCAATTTCAATACAAACGGTGTTGCACCCATTTTGTATGATTATAACAATGCAAAAAGGATCATCGGTGATATCAGTACTGCGGGCCAGGTGAGATTTGCACTGGCTCCTTCCGCAGATACACTGCGTAAATTCAGGCTGATGAGCAGCGATGTTTCCAACATCGACCGGGTTACTGCCCTCACCTCCAGGAATTTCATCAATTATGGGATCGCAGCCAACCAGGCAAATTATATCATCATCAGCAACCCGGTTTTGTATAACAACGGATCGGGTGTAAATAATGTGGAACTTTACCGCCAGTACCGCAGTTCTTCCACTGGTGGCGGCTTCAATGCAAAGATCTATAACATTGATGAGTTGAATGACCAGTTTGGATTTGGAATTAAAAAACACCCGTCAGCGATCAACGATTTTATTCAATATGCCCACCAGCAATTTACCACTGCACCACAATATGTATTTATTATAGGCAGGGGATTGAGTTATGTTGACTACAGGGTAAACCAGGCGAACCCGCTTGCAGAACAGCTTGACCTGGTTCAAACCTATGGATGGCCTGCCTCTGATATATTGCTGTCATCCCCTGCGGGTACTGTAATACCTTCAATTCCCATTGGCCGGCTCGGTGCCATCAACGGTACTGAAGTGGGTATTTACCTCGAAAAAATGATGCAGTATGAACAGGCGCAGCAGTCTCCCAGCCAAACCATTGATGATAAAGGCTGGATGAAAAATATGCTGCATACCATCGGCGGGTCCGACAGTATTGAGAATGCCCAGTTTGGGGTGTACATGAACGGGTATAAGAATATCATCCAGGATACCCTGTACGGTGCCCATGTTGAAACCTTTTCAAAGACCTCTGTGGCAACCATTGAGCAGCAGCAAAGCCTGCGCATAAGCCAGCTCTTCAAGGATGGACTCAGCTACGTTAAATATTTCGGGCACTCTTCTGCAAATGAACTGGCCATTAATTTAAATTATCCTGAAAATTACCAGAATGCAGGTAAATACCCGTTCATGCATGTCAGCGGGTGTACCGTGGGTAATTTCTTTACGTTTAACCCAAACCGTGTGAATGGTTTTCCCGGTATGTCCTTATCCGAAAAATATGTACTGATCAATCAAAAGGGCTCTATCGGGTTTCTCGGCAGCACCCATTTCGGTATAGCCCCATTCCTGAATTTTTACAATACCCGCTATTACCAGAACATCGGGTATAACCATTATGGAAATTCAATAGGGAACCAGATGAAGGCTACTTTACAGAACCTGGGATCCAACCCGGCGAGCCTGGACTTTTATACCAGGATGCACCTGGAAGAAATTAACCTGCATGGAGATCCTGCTTTAAAAATAAATTACTTTCAGAAACCTGATTATGTGATAGAAGACCAGCTGGTGAAGTTCACACCGAATATCATAACAGTTGCCGACCAAAACTTTACTGTGGATGTGAAGATGATGAATATCGGCAGGGCCATCCGGGATTCTATCCGGGTTACCATCAGGCAAAAGCTGCCCAACGACAGCATCAGGATGTTGTACAACCAGATGATCCCATCCATCCTGTATATGGATTCAATAAGCCTTTTTGTACCCATTAATCCTACAACCGATAAAGGGCTGAATAAATTACT
>CAZBIK010000146.1:0-8964 GCA_964491955.1 uncultured Ferruginibacter sp. | reverse complement strand
TGCTGCCCTGGCTGAAATACAAAAGACACTGGTAAAACAGGGGTCATCCCTGAAGTGTTTTTACAGTACACCTACCGAAGTATTTGAAGAACTTTTTTCTTCTTACCAGGTTGAAAAAGTGTTTACCAATCACGATTATGAGCCTTATGCCCTTGAAAGGGACGATGCAGTTTCTGCATTTATACAAACTAAAGGGGCATCCCTGCAAACTTTTAAAGACCAGGTGATCTTTGAAAAAGATGAAGTGGTGAAAGAGGATGGTAAACCGTATACCGTTTTTACTCCTTACAGCCGTAAATGGAAAGCGGTATTTACGGACCTTCATCCCGGTGAATACCCATCTGAAAAATATACCCATCAGTTTTTTCAATATCCTGCAGCGCCAATGCCCACCCTCGGGGACATGGGTTTTAAACAGGTTGATCTGCCATTTCCTTCAAAAGACCTTGATGAACAGCTTGTGAAAAAATATGGGGAACAAAGAAATTTCCCGGCTATCGCGGGTACTTCTAAACTGGGAGTTCACCTGCGCTTTGGCACCATCAGTATCCGCCGTTTGGTACGGCAGTGTGCCGGCTTAAGTGAAACCTTTCTCAATGAATTGATCTGGCGTGACTTTTACCATATGATACTCTGGCATTTTCCGCAGGTGGGCAAAGGAAAAGCGTTTAAGCCTTCTTACGATCATATTGAATGGCGCAGGGATGAAGGCGAATTTGAAAAATGGTGCAAAGGCCAAACCGGTTATCCCATTGTTGATGCCGGAATGCGTGAACTGAATGCAACAGGCTTTATGCACAACCGGGTTCGTATGATCGTGGCTTCTTTTTTAACCAAACACCTGCTGCTCGACTGGAGGCTGGGGGAAGCTTATTTTGCTGAAAAATTACTCGACTTCGACCTGGCGGCCAATAACGGGGGCTGGCAATGGGCAGCCGGCAGCGGTTGTGATGCAGCGCCTTATTTCAGGATCTTTAATCCTTACCTCCAAACCAAAAAATTTGATCCCCAGCTGGAATATATAAACAAATGGGTACCCGAACTGAATGAACTGCATTATCCCAAACCAATAGTGGACCATGAATTTGCCAGGAACCGTTGTCTCGAACAGTATAAAAAGGGATTGGCGAAATCGGGTATTAATAACCCTTTTGGATAAAAATATCGTTCGGAGCAATGTTGGTAGCCGGGAAATTGGTTTGATATACGACCAATAATTTTTGTACCGCACTTTTACCGGCTTCACCCAGGTCAAGTGAATAATCATTTACATAGAGGCCAATATGTTTACGCATCACGGATTCACTCATTTCCATGGCATGCTTTTTTACATAGGCGGATAATTCCTGGTGGTGATGTTCATAAGCGTATTCAATACTTTGCCTGATCAGTTTTTCAACCTGCCCGGCAATGGATACATCAACAGCACGTTTTGCCACTATACCTCCCAGTGGTATCGGTTTCCCGGTTGTATTTTCCCAGTATTCACCCAGGTCGGTTATCTTTTGCAATCCCTTGTCGGCATAAGTGAACCGGTTTTCATGAATGATCACTCCCGGACCTTTGCCTTCCAAAACAAAATTTTCAATTTCATCATAGCGCAGAAAAATTTTATTTTTTGCATCCGGATAAGCCATTGAAAAAAGTAAATGTGCTGTAGTATGCTCTCCCGGAATGGCTATTAAAAAGTCTTCGGCATTTTTAACCTGCCTACCGGACAGGCAGGTTTTTAATTTTTCATTTGTAATTAATATAGGACCAACCCCGCTCCCCAGCGCACTGCCGCTGTGTAACAGTAAATAATTATCCAGTACCCTTGCTAATATGCCATAACTGATCTTCGTGATGTCAAGCCTGCCTTCAAGTGCCCATTGGTTAAGGGTTTGCACGTCGTCTAATATCACATCAAATGTTAACCCGCCGGTATCTATTTTATGATTCACCAGCGCATCAAAAATAAAAGTATCGTTGGGGCAGGGGGAGAATCCTAAGGTTAATTGCATGGGTTATTGTTGATCAGTTAATTCATTAATCCGTTAAAACGTTAATCCGTTATTTGGTTAATCCGTTAATCCGTTAATTGGTTAATTTGTTAACGAGGTTAAGCAGTTTTTCGTTTAAATTTTCAATGGCTTCATTCAGCTTCCATTTAGTTTTATCCCGTTCACCCACATAATTGGATATGGACCTGATCTGCAGGAACGGAATGTTTTCCTGCAAACGAACATAATGCAAAGCTGCTCCTTCCATGGTTTCTATATCAGGTTTAAATTGTTTTACGAATTGCTGTTTTTGCAATGCATTGTCACTTACTTTATTTACAGTGATCCCATTCACCAGTGGCAGGCCGGCATTTACTAAATGAGTTCCTGCATTATTGAGCCACCCGTTTTCGAAGGGGAATTCATTTTTATCTGCAAAGCCGGTTTCAAAAACGGGTGTAAAATTTTCTTTTTCTTCAAAACCCAGGTCGGCAAAACTGTCTTTTTTAACCAGTACGGTTTGTCCCGGGTGCAGCGTTTGTTCAAATGCACCCGCAATACCTGCCTGGATCACCAGGTCATAATCGATCTGGTGCATCCGCTTCAGCAAATGGTAGATGGTTGCGGGTACTCCTACGCCGGTGATCAATACATCCATATTTTTGTGCGCCGCGGTAAAAGGCTCAATTTCGGGTTCTGTTGCAGCAATGACGAGTATTTGCATGCAGCAAATTTCGTGTTTACCTTTCATATTTCAGTATTTAGAAGTTACCTTTGCCGAAATTTTGACCGCATAATGGTTTACATCACCCGTATAGAACATTTTAATGCTGCCCACAAATTATTCAACCCGGCATGGAGCAGGGAGAAAAATGAGGAGGTATTTGGCAAATGCGCCAATGAGAACTGGCATGGGCATAATTTTGAACTGTTTGTTACCCTGAAGGGCGAACCAAACCCCGATACCGGGTTTGTGTATGATGTTAAAAAACTGAGTATTATCGTAAAAGAACATGTGATCGACAAGCTTGACCATAAAAACCTGAACGTGGATGTTGATTTTATGAAGGGTAAGCTCTGTTCCATCGAAAACCTGGTCATCGGGATCTGGAACGAACTGATACCACACCTGCCGGCCGGTGTTCAGTTGCACTGCCTTAAATTATCTGAAACTCCAAGGATATTTGTGGAATACTACGGTACTTAGTCGTTCCCCTGATTTAAACCGCTTATAAATTTACCGGCAGGCGCAATTAAGAACAGGTATTTAATTTCACCATCACCCAAACAAATCCTAACTTCATAACCAGTTTACTGCACAGCAGATGCGTTTGAACAGCAGACTTCTGTTTTAACCATTGCTGAATTTTGTTCTGAATTATTTCAACCGGTCTTTAGAACAAATTTGAATAATAATTTGTTATACCTATTATCATGAGCAACAGAGTAGCCGTTTACCGCAAGGAACATTTTAATGCAGCACACCGTTTACACAACCCGGCCTGGGATGATGCCACCAATAACCGTGTTTTTGGCAAATGCAGCAACCCGCATTTTCACGGGCATAATTATGAACTGGTAGTAAAACTGACCGGCGAGCCGGATGCTGCAACCGGATTTGTGATGGATATGAAGGTATTGAGCGACCTGGTTCAGGAAAATATAATAGAACGGTTTGACCATAAGAACCTGAATGAAGATACAGCTGAATTCAGGTCATTGAATCCAACGGCAGAAAATATTGCCATTGTGATCTATAATATATTGCGGGAAAAGATCGAACAAAAATTTGATGTGCAGGTTCGGCTTTATGAAACAGAAAGAAATTTTGTGGATTACCCGGCCTGATCCCCAATCTAAAATCAAAAAATCTAAAATCTACAATCGGTAATGGCTTATCAAAAAATTGAACAGTATGATGAGGATGTTACATCCGGACTCATGAAAAATTACAGGAGGAGCTTACAATTGCTGGGGGAAGACCCCGACAGGGAGGGTTTATTAAAAACGCCCGAACGTTTGGCACAGGCCATGCAGTTCCTTACCCAGGGTTATGGCATTGATGCCAATGCCATTTTAAACTCAGCTAAATTTCACGAAGATGTAAGTGAGATGATCATTGTAAAAGATATAGAACTGTACAGCATGTGCGAACATCATATGCTTCCGTTTTACGGGAAGGCCCATGTGGCTTATATTCCCAACGGGTTCATTACCGGGCTCAGTAAAATTGCAAGGGTAGTGGATGCCTACAGCCGCCGCCTGCAGGTGCAGGAAAGGTTAACACACCAGATACTGAATTCAATAAAGGAAACATTAAACCCATTGGGCGTGGCCGTCGTTATTGAAGCCTCGCATTTGTGTATGATGATGCGTGGTGTGGAAAAACAAAATTCGGTAACCACCACGTCTGCATTCTGGGGAGAGTTTGAAAAAAATGAAACGAGAAGTGAGTTTGTGAAGCTGATCAGTGCCAAATTGCATTAACGGATTTTCAGAATAAAATATTAATCCCTTTATAAAAGGGATTTTTTTGTTTTATTTGTATTCTTAAAACGACAACAATGGCACATGCATACATCTTTCCGGGACAGGGATCTCAGTTCAGCGGTATGGGGAAAAACCTATACGATACCAACCCGGTATCCAAAGAAATGTTTGAACAGGCCAATGAAATATTAGGTTTCCGCATCTCGGATATCATGTTCAGTGGATCTGATGAAGACCTGCGGCAAACCAACGTAACCCAGCCTGCCGTTTTTTTACATTCGGTGATCGCATTTAAAACTTTACCGGCAGCAAGGCCGGATATGGTAGCCGGTCATTCTTTGGGTGAATTTTCAGCTTTGGTTGCCAATGATACCCTGAGTTATGAAAATGCGTTGATGCTGGTATCCATCAGGGCCCAGGCCATGCAGCGTGCCTGTGAAATGAATCCTTCCACCATGGCTGCCATTTTGAACCTGTCTGACCATATTGTAGAAGAGATCTGCGATAACGTGATGCGGGATACCGGTGAAGTGGTGGTGCCCGCCAATTACAATTGTCCGGGCCAGCTGGTGATCAGTGGTACTATTAAAGGTATTGATGTGGCCTGCGAACGTATGAAAGCGGCCGGGGCCAAACGTGCACTGGTTTTGCCGGTTGGAGGTGCATTTCATTCACCCCTGATGTTGCCTGCAAAAGAAGAACTGGCTGCAGCTATTGAAGCCACTCATTTCAATGAACCTAACTGCCCGGTCTATCAGAATGTTTCCGGAAAAGCGGTAACTGATCCGGTAACCATCAAAAGAAATTTAATAGATCAGTTGACCGGGGCTGTTCGCTGGACACAGAGTGTAGAAGCCATGATCGCAGACGGGGCCACCCATTTTACTGAAGCGGGACCAGGTAAAGTGTTGCAGGGCCTGGTTTTGAAGATCAATAAGGAAATGATCACCGATGGTGTTAATTAAATTAATGTATAATGGTTGAAGTACCGTTCCGCTGGATCAAATTACCCCTGTAATCAATGGCTTCGGCCATCCATACATACGTACCTGTATTTTGTAATTTCCCGCTCATCCTTCCATCCCAGCCTTTGCCCGGATCAGTGGTACTGAAGATCATTTGACCATAACGGTTATAGATCCTGAAGAAATGAAATTCCTTCATGCCGATGGCTATAACTTTCAATACATCATTCAACCCGTCGCCATTGGGTGTAAAGGCATTGGGGACATACAGTTCGGGGCCCTGGTACACTTTTATATTAATGGTATCCATGGCCGTACAGCCAACGGCATTGGCGGCCGTTACAAAATAAGTGATATCCCTGTCCAGCACAGCAATCGGATCGGCACTGAACGGGTTGTTCAACCCGTAAGCAGGCGACCAGGTGTATGTATTAAAACCAGTATTGTTTACATCGGTTGAAATTAACTGAAGTGGCTGCCGCATGGCAATGGTTGTATCGTTGCCGATATATAAAACGGCAGGGGCTGATACGGTAATGTAAATGCTGTCATCCTGCAGGGAATTACAGCCTTTTGCATCAACTACCGAAAGCGAATAAGTGATGGAGGCCACTGGTTCCTGCACCACCGGGTTGAAGATGGCCGGATCATTCAGGTTGGTTGCAGGTGACCAGAGATAATTTACACCACCCGTTCCCGTTAGCTGGTAGTTTGCTTTATAACAAACGGTGGCATCTGCCCCGGCATTGGGTACAGGTGCGGGGTCTACAAAAACCGTGATCGAATCTGTCCTGGTACAAATACCGGTTGTGGCAGTGATATAATATGTTGTGGTGGTCACCGGTGTGGCAATGGGGTTTATGATGTTGGCGTTACTTAGTGTTGCTGATGGGGTCCACACAAAACCTGTTCCGTTGGATGACGGGTTTAACTGGTAATTCTTTCCTTCACAAATGGCAGTATCTGTACCGGCAGCAAGGGTGACGGTATTGTTTAAAGGAATAATAACCGGGGCAGTGGTTACACAATTGTTATTGTCTTTAACTGAAACAATAAAATTTCCAACGGCCACATTAAAAAAATTGCTGACCTGGAAATTGACCCCGTCAATCGAATATCCGTAAGGGCCATTGCCACCCGAAGCGGTAATGGTAACGGAGCCGTCGGCAGTGCCGGAACAGCCTGCCGGCGTGGTTACCATATTACTGATCAGCAGGTCGGGAAAAAGCTGGATGACCGCAATATCCAGGCTGTCAATACATCCCGTTGCATCTTTTATTTTTATGGTGTACATACCCGCCGGTAAATTTACAAATACACTGTCGGGCTGGTAGGGGCCGTTGTTGACTGAAAACAATACGGGGCTTATCCAGCCCGGGCCTTCTGAGACCCTGATCTCGCCGGTAGCATCATTGGTGCAGTTAACACCATTCACCGTTTTCAATAAAAGTCTTTTTCGTATAAGCGTAACAGAATCCCTTGCATTGCAGCTGCCCAGCGTTGCAGTACAATAATAAGTTGTTATATCCGCAACGGGTGTTGCCACCGGGTTTGGTATAATGGTGCTGCTGAGGGTTGCATTGGCATCCCATAGATAAACACTGTAACCGGCCGAGGCGGTCAATGATGTGGATGCCCCGTTGCAAAAAAACGAAGTGTCGGCAGGAATTATTCCCAATGTATCGTAATCCCTTACCTGTATTACCGCACTGTCTGAAGGGTTTCCGCTGGCACAACCGGCCAAAGCATAAATGACCAGGTTCTCGATCCCTTCAGGGGCAAGGTCTATTACCGGGATCACATTTACGGTAACCATGCTGTCGTTTGCAGGGATGATCACCGATGCCGGCAAGGTCTGAACATCAACACCGTTTATGGCCGTGCCGCCATAAGAAAGATTTACCACCAGCGGGTTTGGAGTTATATAGGGCCTTTTGACCTGGAAAGAACCCGTCATGCATCCTTCCACCAAATAAGAATTTCCCTGGTTATCTGTTTGGGTTAAATTATTCAGGGCAATGGCATTGGAACTGAGGCTTTTTGCTTCTAGAAAAACACCGCTGTCATATTCATCATCAATTACATCAGCGATCACGAGTTTTAAATGATAGGTCTGGCATGGCTGAACCTGGGATATGGCGGTAAATACTGTGGTATGGCCATCATGCGTAAATAACTTATTGAACCTGTTATCTGTATAAAAAGCAATATTGTTAGGGCATGAGCCAAAGGGTACATCATTTACATTGAAAATGGAAACCGGCAGGGTGGTATTGGGTACCAATGCAATATTTTTAAGCCCGGTAATACCGGGACCCGAAATGAAAAAAGCAAAGGCATCATTGAAATTACATACAAAAGCAGGTGTATATTCTTCGGAACTGAACACGTAATTGAATTTGATGGTGTCGCCAAGCGGAACAAAATCAAATTCCAGGACACAGGCATCAAAAGTTTCATTCAATGGTACTGAAATGGAATTGGCAAGGTCCGGGTCGCCCGGTAAACCAAAACCGGTAGATGCCTCAGCATTTTGTGCCTCGGTTGTTCCATCACCGTCTAAACCCCAATTGGTTCCGAATGTTTTTACATTGCCGGTTGATAATACAATGCCGCTGTCGATGCCTATGGCTGTACCCGAACGGTTATTGAAAAAACCGGTTGCCCGCGGATCGGCTACCAGGCTAACATTGGTAACGGTTACACCCTGTCCAAGCAGTTTTTGAACCAAAGCCATTGCAGTTGATTCGGGAACGATCTGTAGTTGTGCCTTTACCGGGTTTTGAATTGCATGGAAACAGCAAAGCAACAGGCATATTTTAAGGATTGTTTTCACGTATTGATAAAGGTAGAAATAAATACTGAAAACAGGTAGTCATAAAAAAGCCCCTTCCAGTTGCTGAAGGGGCTTTTAATGTTCATTTCTTTAAAGACTTTCCAAAGCTGCATTCATACTCCGGACGGCTTCAGCACTTTTATTAAATGCAGCCTGTTCTTCATCATTGAGTTTGTAATCAATGACCTTTTCAATACCATTGCGCCCGATCACAACCGGTACTCCAATGCAGATATCTTTTTGCCCGTATTCACCATCAAGGTAAACACAGCAGGGGAATAATTTTTTCTCATCTCTTACTATAGCTTCCACCAGGGCTGCTCCTGCGGCCCCAGGTGCATACCAGGCCGATGTGCCCAGTAAACCGGTAAGTGTGGCACCGCCAACCATGGTGTCAGCAACTACTTTTTTCAGGGTTTCAGCATCCAGGTAATTGCTTACCGGTGTGCCCTGGTATGTAGCCAGTCTTGCCAAAGGGATCATGGTGGTATCCCCGTGGCCACCAACAACTACTGCCTGGAGGTCGGTTGCTGTACAGCCCATGGCCGTTGATAGATAATATTTAAAACGGCTGCTGTCTAAAATACCTCCCATACCGATGATCCGGTTCTTTGGCAAACCACTCGATTTTAATGCGAGGTAGGTCATGGTATCCATCGGGTTGCTGATCACGATAATGATCGCATTGGGA
>CAZBIK010000145.1:0-8969 GCA_964491955.1 uncultured Ferruginibacter sp. | reverse complement strand
ATCTTTAATGAATTGCAAAACGATAATATTGTTTACGTGAAATTAATCTTATTTGCTGTTAAAATAACAGGAAGAACAGGCACCATGATAAATCAGTGCAGCCTGAACTATTTATTATTTGATACTCCAAACAGGTCATTATCATTCCATTTTGGCCGCTCTGTACTTTGTGCTATTGAGTAACTGATAAGAAAATTCAATTGAATATATTTTTTAGCAGCAGCAAAATTAAAAATACCATCCATGCCATCTGCTGCCTGGTGATAATATTTAGCCCTCCATTGCTTTACAAATTCTGTAAGGTTAAATCCGGGCACATCTGATTTGGTGCCATACTTAATGTGCAATGCCGGAATTCCATTCAATACAAAACTATACTGGTCGCTGCGTACAAAACGGTTTTCATTGGGCTCAGGATCTTTTTCTACTTCCAGTCCAAGATAACCGGCGGCAAATTTTACATTGTTCATAATACTGGAATGTTCTGCCCCCAGTGGAACTATTGAAAGAAGCGGGGCTATCACCGTTGGCATATCGGTATTTACATCCGCAACAATGGATCCTTTAGGCACAGTTGGATTTGCTGCAAAGTAAGACGAGCCTATCAGTCCCATCTCTTCGCCGGTAACCATTACAACCAATATAGAACGTTTTGGCTTTGCTCCTGAAGATTTATACACCCTTGCAATCTCAAGCAATGAAGCCACACCCGATGCATTATCATGTGCTCCATTATAAATGGAATCGCCATTGACTACCTTTCCGATCCCCACGTGATCGAGGTGTGCCGAATGAACCACATATTCATTTTTCAAGACCTTATCTGAACCCGGTATCAGGGCAACCACATTATAACTTTCAAAATCGGCATGCGATGTTTTGTAAGCAATAGATATGCTGAGGGGCAGATCAAACCCTGCGGGTTTCCCGTTCTTCAGGTCGGCCAGTACCTGCTCCATTTGCTTGCCAGAGTTCAGAAAAAGTTTTTTTAATAAAGCAATGTTACCGTAAATACCGGCCTGAACATTACCTACAAACCCCAGGCCATAAGCGGCCGTTTTTTCCGGGTTCAGTGCCGTATTGGATTGAAGGGTGGGATTTTGATTTGTACCAGGCCTGACAATGGAATTGATCCAGATAACAGCAACTGCACCTTTTGCATAAGCCGTATTTATTTTATTTCCGGGGTTGGAAAAATGTGCAGTCAGTGTGGAAATCAAACCCGGGGGGGCTCCATTTATAAAAACAACAATTTTTCCGGCCACATCCAGATCCTTATAATCTGAGTAACCTCCAGGTATCTCCACGCCATAACCAGCAAAGACCATCTGGCCCTGCACAGCAGTATTTTCCTTTAAAGGATGCGGGAGGGGTGTATATTCCCTGGCAAATTGCAGGGAATCGGTATTGCCGTTTTTATCTTTTATAATGGCAATGGATGAAGCATTATTGACCAGGGATTTACGGATCACCAGTTTTTGGGTAAACCCGTTATTATCTCCCCCGGGCTGTAAACCCATTTTTTTATACTGGTCAATTACATAATCAACTGCTGTTTGATATCCTTCGGTGCCCGGGTACCGGCCTTTCAGTTTATCATCTGCCAGGAATGCGATATGAGCCCGGATGGTATTGGTATCTAACCGGTTCATGGCATTTGCAAGGCTTTTGGAAATTTTTATATCCTGTGCAATCAGTTGTGCTGTTGTAAATAAACAGGCGGCAAGAAAATATTTTTTCATGCCCGAAAGGTAGAAAATTTATAGTAACAAAAACGCCGGAGAAATTAATAAGCGTGTGGATCAGGCAACATATTTTTTTACAATAACGCAGGCATTATGACCGCCAAAACCAAATGTATTGCTGAGGGCAGCATTCACCGTACGGTACTGGGCTTGGTTAAATGTAAAATTCAGTTTGGGATCCAGTTCCTCATCATCGGTAAAATGATTGATGGTAGGCGGAATGATGTCTTTTACAACAGCCATTACACAGGCCAGGGCCTCCAGTACGCCGGCTGCACCCAGGCAATGCCCGGTCATACTTTTGGTGGAACTGATGTTGAGGTTATAGGCATGCTGGCCAAAAACATTCAAAATGGCTTTGGTTTCAGCGATATCGCCAAGTGGCGTGGAAGTGCCATGTACATTGATGTAGTCAATATCTTCCGGTTTCATGCCGGCATCTTTTAAGGCAACATTCATTACATTTTGTGCCCCCAATCCTTCGGGATGTGGTGCGGTAATGTGGTGGGCATCGGCTGTTGCGCCGCCGCCGGCAATTTCGCAATAGATCTTTGCACCGCGGGCAAGGGCATGGTCCAGGCTTTCGAGCACCATTACCCCGGCACCCTCTCCCATTACAAAACCATCCCGGTCCTTATCAAAGGGGCGGCTGGCAGTAGAAGGGTCATCGTTTCTTTCGCTGAGCGCTTTCATGGCATTAAAACCACCAACTCCCGGCGAACTGATCACCGCTTCACTTCCGCCGGTAATAATTATATCGGCTTTGTTCAGCCTGATGGTGTCGAAGGCATCAATAATGGCATTGGTACTGCTGGCACAGGCGCTTACTACTGCATAGTTTGGCCCCCTGAATCCATAACGCATGGAAATTTGCCCTGCGGCAATATCCAGGATCATTTTGGGAATAAAGAAGGGATTATAACGTGGAGTGCCGTCGCCCAAAGCAAAGTTGCTCACTTCTTCGTAAAAAGTGGTGATGCCCCCGATGCCGCTGGCAAATATCACGCCCACCCTGTCCACATCTACATTTTCCCTGCTGATCCCGGCATCTTTAATGGCTTCGTCGCTGGTAATTAAGGCAAACTGGGTAAAGCGGTCGATCTTGCGGGCTTCCTTACGGTCGAGGTAATCAGTGGGTTCAAAATCTTTAACCTCACAGGCAAACCTGGTTTTAAACTTGCTGCAGTCGAATTGTTTGATAAAATCACAGCCGCTAACGCCTTCAGCCAAACCCTGCCAATACGTTTCAACAGTTTTGCCCAATGGCGTTAGTGCTCCCAACCCGGTTACTACAACACGTTTTAAAGCCATAAAATTTGCCTGTGATAATTAAATTAATTACTTAGCATGTTCTTCTAAGTAAGCATTTGCCTGACCTACAGTAGTGATGGTCTCGGCCTGCTCATCCGGAATAGAAATATTAAATTCTTTTTCAAATTCCATAATTAGTTCTACGGTGTCCAAGCTATCGGCACCTAAATCGTTGGTAAAAGAAGCTTCCGGTGTAACCTCCGCTTCATCTACTCCTAATTTGTCAACAATTATTTTCTTTACTCTTGTTGCAATGTCTGACATGATAATTAATTTTAGTTTGTATTGGTTGCAAAAATATACATTTTGAGGTAAATACAAAGAAATAGATATTGTTTACTTTATAAGCGGAATCAGGTGGTTTTTCCATGGGCATTAAAATTTCCGGTATGCTTACATTTACTTTAAACCAATCCCCGGTTCTATCAATTACTGTTTTTACTTATAGGTACCTCAATAATAAAAAAATTGTATATTGTTAACCCGTCCCTTACCAAAACCTAAACCTTTATCAAAAACTTTTCCTTTTATGGCCTTAAAACAGATCGACCACGGGACAAAAGAATACCAGCAAATGGTAAAACTCAGGTATGATATCCTGCGCCAGCCACTTGGGCTTTCTTTTACAACCGATGAACTCGCCAGGGAAAAAGAAGATATTTTGATCGGCGCTTTTGATGAAGAAGAAATGCTTGCCTGCTGTATGCTTACCAGGGCTGATCAAAAATCTTTGCGGCTAAGGCAAATGGCAGTACAGAATAACCTGCAGGGAAAGGGCATAGGTGCCAGCATGATGAATTTTGCAGAAATACTGGCCCGCGACAAAGGCTATAAAAAACTGATCATGCACGCCCGTGAAACCGCCGTTGGGTTTTATGAAAAACTGGGCTATAAAGTGGTTGGTGATAAATTTATTGAAGTAACTATACCGCATTACATTATGGAGAAGTCGTTATAGGAAGTCATTGAGTCATTGAGTCATTAAGTCATTAAGTCAGTGAGTCATTTGTAAGACTTTAGGAATAATGACCAATGTCTATTGACCAATGACTATTGACTTAATGACTATTTTTTTATCTTCTCCCTCAATATTCTCCTGGCCTCATGCACATCATCATCTTCAAACGCATCCTTGGGCACAATAAAAAATGAACGGCTGTTAAAATACAAATGGTAAAAATGCGGGCTTTCGATCCAGGTACTGAAATCATTCCAGTTCCAGCTTCTGCCACCCCTTTCGTTCTCGATCCTGAAAGTATCTGCTTCTAAAATGGCCTTAAAACGGTCGCGGAAAGTATCCGCCTTTTTATATACGATATAAGGCATTACGAACCAGAACAGGATCATCAGCACGAACCAAAGCGATGAACTTATTAAAAATGCAAAAGGGGATATTTTCTTAAAAAAAAACAAGCCGGCAGAAAGGATGGCGAATACATTCACCAGTATCATCATGATCTTTATCTCCCGGCGGGTAATAAAATGATAACGCAATGCCTGGATTACTTTTTTCTTATCGTAGGTAAAAAAGGATGATGTCATGCAGCAAATATAAGCACTCGGCATCAGTTATAATTTTTCGAGTTCCTGGATGGCCTTCCGGTTGATGCCAATACCCGGCCGGATTTATTAATATCCTATTTTTGAACAAATGTTACTATCAAGACCTGGTCATTTTTTTATCGGTATAACTGTTTTATGCCTTTCTTCCTGTACTGAAAAAAAAGAAGAAAGACCGGTAGAACGATCTTTTTATTACTGGAAATCTGTTTTAAACCTGTCTGAATCTGAAAAACAAAAACTGGATTCCTTAAAAGTAAAAACCATCTACCTTAAATTCTTTGATGTGGACTGGGATGCAGTAACCAATGCTCCGGTTCCGGTGGCAAAGCTGCAATCAACAGGTCAATCATTAAAAGGATTCCGGGTGGTTCCAACTGTATTTATCACGAATGCCTGTATTCAAAAAATTGATCCTTTGCAAACAAGGCCGTTGGCAGAAAAAATAATGCAGTTGCTGAGCGGCATCATCCGGGAAAATCATTTTGACAGCATACCCGAACTGCAGATTGATTGTGACTGGACAGCCCTTACACAGGAAAAATATTTCAGCCTGCTGCAACATATCAGGCAATTAAACCCCTATACTACACTCTCGGCAACCATCCGGCTGCACCAGGTAAAATACATGTCCAAAACCGGTGTCCCACCTGTTGACCGGGGCCTGCTGATGTGCTACAATATGGGCAACTTAAAAGACCCTGCAACACATAATTCAATCCTTGAAACAGCTGAATTAAAAAAATATACGGGCAATCTTTCCCGGTATCCACTGCCACTGGATATTGCCCTGCCGCTTTTTGACTGGAAGGTTCTATTCCGCATTAACCAGTATGCAGGGCTGATCCAGCATTTACCTGCAACTGCCTTCAACAACAGCTTTTCAAAAAAAACCGGTAACCGGTACTTTATTACAAAAGATACTTTACTGGAAGGATATGATCTCCGGAAAGCTGACATGATCCGGGATGAACAAAGCCAGGTCGAAGAGATCCTGGCGGCGGCCAAAGCCATCAGCAGGCAATTAAAAAATACCCAAACAAGGGTATCCCTCTACCACCTGGATTCTTTACTTTTAAGCAAATACAAAATACATGAACTGGAAAGTATTTATAACAGCCTGCATTAGCAGCGCCATCGTTTCTTTTCCACAAAACATCATTGGCTGCGGCCCCGATGCCGATCCCTATGATTATTACACTTCTTTTTTTCATCAAAACCTGCCCGAAGCAAATGGTTACCGGCCGTTTTATTACACAGGCTATAATTTCCTGTATGATATCAATGAACCGGCACCATTGGCCGACCTGCTTGCTGCTGAATGGGCGGCATATTGTGCATCACCGGTGAAAACCGCAGATGCAAAAAAACTGGTCAATTCATTTTCCCGCAAAGACCTGAACAACCTCTATAACCACATTGAAAAAAAACAGCCCCTGCAAATACCGGATTCTGTAAAGAAAAACAGCATGACGGATTATTTTTTGCGCACCAAAGACCTGGAAGCACTGGGCTATATTTTGTATGCAAAACAGGCGGAACCATTTGTTACCGGTGGGGATGGCGATTGGGATGCCATAAAAAGAGACAGCATAAAAATGGACAGGCTTATAAAAAACGGGCAGCAATTATATACCGTGGCCAAAAAGGATCTTTTTAAACAGAAATATGCCTACCAGGTTCTGCGCCTGGCGCATTACAGCGAAAGATATACCGATGTGATCAGCTGGTATGATGCTTATGCTTCCAAAAATAAAGACAATACAGTATTACAGCCGGTCACCCTGTCCTTAAAGGCAGGCGCTTTGTTTCGTACCGGGAAACAAAAAGAAGCCGCTTACCTGTTCAGCCGGGCATTTGCAGCCAGCCAGGCAAAAAGGATCAGCAATTACCTTGGCTTTAAATGGAGCATTGATTCAAAAGCTGATAAAAAAGAATACCTGGACCTTTGCCGGAACAATGAAGAAAAAGCAGCCATGCTTGCCTTGTTTGCATTGGGCAGCACCCACAACGACCTGGAAAACCTGGAAGAAATTTACCGGCTTAACCCCGCCGGTGAAGAACTGGAAGTTTTGACCGTAAGGGAGATCAATAAACTGGAAGAAAAATATTTTTCCCCCGCATTGCAAAAAGAAAAAGGCGGCAAACCATTTTATTTTGTGTGGACCGACGGGGATACAGACAGTATTTACACTGATGCTGAAAAAGAAGTAATGGCCTTATCAGTTTTTTTACACAAAGCGGCCCAATCCGGTAAAGTTAAAAATGCAGGGCTGCTTGAAACCGCCGCAGGCTATACAGCTTACATGATAAAAGATTATGCCAACGCCAGGAAATATACTGCCGCTGCAAAAAAATTCCCTCTCACCCAAAAGGTGAAGGACCAGCTGGCACTGACCAGTTTGCTCATCACCATTAATGAAAAAGACCAGGTGGATGCAGCTTTTGAAGAACAGCTGGTTCCTGCGTTGCAATGGCTGGAAGAAAAGATAAAAGCAGAAGAACCGTTTACCCTGGATTACCGGCAGGTGCAGCAATGGCGAACCATTTACCGGAACCTGTTGGGCGAGATCCTGGCAAAACGGTACCGCCGGCAGGGCGACCTGGCCAAAGAAACCCTGAGCATCGGCGTTGCCGACTGGGTAATGAAAGGAAAATCTGAATATTACGGAACGCTGAACGGTATTGAGTTTTTGAGAAACAACCTGGAGAGTAAGGATGTTGAAAAACTCTATACCTTGCTCGATAACAAACAGCCTTCAACCTTTGAATCCTATATTTTTGCACGCAACACGGTCACCAAAAAAGAAGTGATCGATTTTGCCGGCACTTCTTATTTAAGGGAATATGAATACAGCAGGGCCATTGAATGGTTTAAAAGGTCTGCAGATAAAAAATCCATTCATAAAGATCCTTTTTTAGATATACTATACGACCGCGAAGAACAATTGCCGGCAGAGAAAAAATTCAGCACAGGTAAACTGGCTTTTGCACAGGAAATGCTGAAGCTGGAACAACAGGCCAAACAGCCGGCCACTGCTGCCCGGGCTTATTATAAAATGGCCCTTGGTATGTATAACATGAGTTATTACGGGCATGCCTGGGAACTGGTGCAATATTACCGCAGCGGCAGCGATGGTTATTTTATTCCAAAGCATGCCACCGGTTTTCAAAAAGAATATTACGGCGTTTACAAAGCGCAGGAATATTTTGAAAAAGCCATGAATGCAGCTACTGATAAGAATTTTAAAGCACACTGTTTATTTATGATGGCCAAATGCGTACAAAAGCAGGTGCATCAGCCACAATTCGATGAGTATGCCAACAATTGGGATCAATATGATGAAGCCATAAAAGCCTACTGGCCTCTGTTTACAAACAACAGTTATTTTCCGCAGTTTGTAAAGGATTACAGCAATACGGCTTTTTACAGGGAGGCTTTCAGCAGTTGCAGTTATCTGAGGGATTTTGTGCGGAAGAAATAAAAAACATTTATTTTTTCCAGTTCTTGTCAAACAGTTTTTTAAGTTTGATCTTAAAGGACGAACTGAAAATCTCTTCTACTTTAAAAGTAGTGTCAGCCATATTTACTTTATAAAAAACCTGCTCGTCATCTTCATCAAATTTTTTGTCATTGTTGCTGTCCCTGATGCCTGACAATAAAAGAAACGGGTTGTTTTTTGGGAATACTTTTTGTTTTATAGAAATGCCTGGTGGAGACACCTGTTTAAATCCGGTTCCATCCGCATTGCTGATAAAAAAGTATGCAGGGTCGTTGGTCCCTAATTTATCATCACCATTATAGTCATCGGTATAAACAGTATAGAAAATATAGGGAGATTGCCTGTAGGTTTCTACATTTCCCGCAGCATAAGAATCCCGGTTATAATAACCTTTGATATCATACCCGCCAATCAGTATTTTTCTTTCAGGTTCCAGCAAATTATTCCCGCCTGTTTTATAATTATGAAAAATGATATTCCAGTACAAATGACCTTCACCTGATCGCTTACTGTATCCAATTACTGATTCCTCTTTGTCCTTGGCATCCTTTACCTGTAATGGAAAAAGTATGTAATCATCGGTAGTATCCGTAACCAGGTAATCCCCTATTAAATTTATTGCATTCCCTTCTGCCGTTTGTAATATCTGGGCAGAATCCAGTGCAGGTATATTGGGTGTTTGCTGTTTTTTATTACGGCCCGAATTGCAGGAAAAAAGTATGGTTAAGAGTACGGGAATAAAATATTTCATGTTGATCGATTTTATCAAATGTAAATATTGTTCTTATGATAAGATTGTGGCACCTGTCTTTTATTTGTTAATTTTTTACAGCGTTGAATGAGTATCGCT
>CAZBIK010000144.1:7119-9003 GCA_964491955.1 uncultured Ferruginibacter sp. | reverse complement strand
CTAAAAGACGGCTTTCCGTTCATCTGAAATAAACTCATTAAACATTAAGCACACACATAGTTCCTGAAAAATCATAAAACTAAATTAAAACGCAATCGTAACCTGCACTATTTAACAAAAATAACCGATATTTAGCCCTGTTTTTCAACCTTTTGATTCATGCTGAAGAGAACTATATACCCGTTTTTTATATTATTGATCCTGTCCGGAATGTATATCCCGGCAATGGCACAACCAACCTGGACCATTGACCCGTTCGGTAAGGAGAAAAAACCTCAGAAATTTGAGAACAGGAAACTGGGTTCAGAAAAAACAGCCGATAAAAAATTTACCGTACCCCGCAATTTTTACCAGAACACCGTTACACATTACAATTATTACTTTAATGCCAATAACCGGGTCAATACCGTAATTGACCGGGCCAAACTTTCGCTTAAGGATGATTATTCAAACATACTGGCTTTTTATCCCTATACCCTTGAAGGCACTTCTTCACAAAAAACGGAACTGGATTCTGTGATCTATACATCAACCGCCGGCATCTTACTGCACGACCTGCGCAATGACTGGATCGACAATATGTACATGCTGATCGGAAAAGCCTATTTTTTCCGCAAGGATTTTGATTCGGCATTGATGACCTTCCAGTTCATCAATTACAACTTATTTCCGCGCAAAAGAAAGAACGACAATGACGACCGCATCATTGGCACCAACAGTATTTCCATTGCCAGCAAAGAGAAAAGAAATATTTTACAAAAGCTGACTGCCATTCCGCCCAGCCGCAACGATGCCATCATCTGGCTGGCACGTACCCTGATCGAACAGGATGAATTTGCAGAATCCGGCGGGTTGATCAATACCCTGCAGGTTGATCCGAACCTGCCAAAAAGATTACGCAACGACCTGGCAGAAGTTAATGCTTACTGGTTCTTTAAACAGGGACTTTACGACAGCACGGCCGTACACCTGGAAAAAGCCTTAAGCACAGCAGATAATAAACAGGACCAGTCGCGTTGGGAATTTTTACTTGCCCAGCTTTATGAAAAAAGCGGACAATTTGAAAAAGCATCAACTTATTATTCAAAAGCATCAAAACATACTGTTGATCCCTTGCTTGATATTCATGCCCGGCTTAATGATGCCAAAATGATCAGGGGTGGTAATCCCAAAGAACTGGACAAAGCCATTGGCAATCTTGCAAAAATGGGCAGGCGTGATAAATTTGAAGCGTACCGGGATATCGTTTATTTTTCTGCCGGGGATCTGTCATTACAAAAACCCGATACCAATGCGGCTATTGTTTTTTTCAACAAGAGCCTGAAATACAATGATGGCAACATCAATTACAAGAACAGGGCCTACCTTGAACTGGGCGACATCGCATACAACAGGAAGCAATACAGGCTGGCTGCATCCATGTACGACAGCCTGGAAACGGGCTCTGATTCGCTTTTAGACATACGCATTGCCAAAATAAAAGAAAGAAAAGAGGCCCTTTTGAAAATTGTTACTGCCATCGGTGCCATTGAAAGGGAAGACAGCCTGCAAAGAGTAGCCCTGATGCCGGCAGCCGAAAGAGATGACTATATTAAAAAATTAGTGCGCAAACTGCGAAAGGAAAAAGGGTTTAAAGATGATGGCATGCGTGACGGCGGCAGTGCTGTAAATCCTTTCAACAATACGCAGCCGCCGGTAGACCTTTTTGCATCCAATAATACGAGAGGTGAATGGTATTTCAGTAACAGCACCATGAAATCCAGGGGCTTTAGTGAATTTAAAAACAAATGGGGTACCCGAAATAATGTAGATAACTGGCGGCGCAAATCATCCATTGAAACAGTGATCACCAACCCGGTAGCCGGCGGCGATAATAAAACAGGG
>CAZBIK010000144.1:0-7109 GCA_964491955.1 uncultured Ferruginibacter sp. | reverse complement strand
TGATGCCGATCTTGAAGATAAGCTGGATAAACTGAAAGGCAATGCAAAGGACAGCCTTAAATCAGGGGGAACAGGATCAACTGAAACAGAGATCAGTTTCGACGCCATGTTGAATAACCTGCCCCTGACCCCGGAAAAGGTTGCTGAAAGCAACGAAACCATTGCCACGAATATGATCGTGCTGGCCAAGACCTATCAAAACGACCTGGAAGAATATCAACTGGCAGCTGATACCTACGAGGATTATTTAAAGCGTTTCCCTGAACGCCTGCTGGATGGTGAGGTTTACCTGAACCTGCATTTCTGTTATACAAAACTTGGTAACACACAACTGGCCAATCATTATAAAAATCTGCTGAATAACAAATATGCCAACACGGTTTCAGGTCAAAAGCTGAATAACCCTTCATCCCTGGACCCAAAAACAAAAAATCCTGAAGCCACTAAAAAATACGAAGACATTTACAACCTGTTCATCGAAGGCGATTTTGAAAAAGCCATTGCTGAAAAGAAAAAAGCTGATAGTTTGTATGGTGTGAATTTCTGGACACCACAACTGCTGTACATTGAAGCCCTGTACCATGTTAAAAACCGCGACGACAGTACTGCCATCAAAGGACTGCAAACCATCATTGCCAATAATCCAACATCGCCACTGAAAGATAAGGCCGAAACGATGATCGATGTTTTGAAAAGAAGGGCCGAGATCGAAAAATACCTTACCGAACTGGAGGTTACCAGGGCAACAGAAAATACCGTGAAAATTGTTGACGTACCCAAACCGGTAGCGCCCAAACCGGCAACACCGGTAATTAAAGATACGGTAGCCAAAGTGCCGCCGCCATTAACCAGCGGGCCGTTTGTAATGGCTGTTAATGCACCGCACCATGTATTGATGATCCTGGATAAGGTTGACGGGGTTTATGTAACTGAGGCCAGGAATGCCCTGCTCAGGTATAACCGGGAAAACTATTACGGCCAAACCATCAATATCAACAAAGATGCATTGGATGCTGAACGTAATTTACTGGTCATAACTGCTTTTCCCGATGCAGCAACCGCTTTACTCTATTACGATAAAATAAAAAGAAATGCTGCAGCGGAAATATCCTGGCTGCCGGCCAATAAATATTCGTTTTTGATCATTACGGAAGAAAACCTCCAGTTGCTTAAGAACAATAAAAATTTAACAGGTTATAAAGCCCTGTTAAATACACAGTTTCCAAACAGGTTTTAACAACACCCGGTAAAAGGATCTTTTTTCTTTACTTAGTTTTATGTGAAGATCATATTGCGGGGTCAGATCATACATGATTTTCAAAAAAATAATACATGAAGCGTTCAGTTAGAATTTTATGGCGGGTTTTTATTGGCGGGTTTTTACTGTTGATCCTCATGTTTACCCTTGCCAATTTTGGCATATTTGGCAAGATGCCATCACTGGAACAGCTGCAGAACCCCGAAGCAGACCTGGCCAGTGAGATCTATTCCAGTGACGGTGTGCTTATGGGAAAATACTACTCCGAAAACAGGAGCGAGGTCAAGTATAATGAAATTTCACCCAATGTGATCAACGCGTTGCTGGCCACAGAGGATGAACGTTTTTATGATCATTCCGGTATAGATGCAAAGGCCCTGGTACGTGCAGTGGCAACGCTTGGCCGCGACGGGGGCGGCAGCACCATCACCCAGCAGGTTGCCAAAATGATGCTGGGCCAGGGACGGGGAAATATCGTAAAACGGGTGATCGATAAAATGAAAGAATGGATCGTTGCCGTAAAACTGGAACGGAATTTTACCAAGGAAGAAATTGTAACCCTGTACCTGAACCGGGCTCCCTGGGGCAATGTTTTTGGTATACGCAATGCCTCAAGAACCTATTTTCAAAAAGAACCAAAGGATCTTAAAATTGAAGAGGCGGCTGTACTGATCGGAATGCTGAAGGGATTTATTTATAACCCCATCGGTTACCCTAAAGCTTCTATCGACAGGAGGAATACCGTCATCAACCAAATGGCCGTTTGCCAGCAGCATTTTTTAACGGAGGCCGAAGCAGCAAGGCTAAAAGCAAAACCATTGATCACCAATTACAAAAAGATCGATGAAAATGTCGGCATTGCACCTTATTTCAGATCGGTACTTGCCGATAAGCTGAAAGCATGGTGTAAAGCCCATGAGAACCCAAAAACCGGCGAGCCTTATAACCTGTATAAAGACGGGTTGAAGATCTATACCACGATCGATTCACGCATGCAGCAATATGCCGAAGAAGCAGTGGTACAACACATGCCGGTGATTCAAAAAAAGCTTGACTGGATCATGAAGAACAATGGGGCACGTATCTGGAAGGGACATGAAAAGATCGTGGAAGATGCCTTTAAGTTTACAGACCGGTGGAAAAGCATGAAGGAAGATGATATCCCTGAAGAAGACATCAAAAAAACATTTTACATCCCGGTAAAAATGAAAGTATTTGCCTGGAATGCAAAAAGGGAAAAGGATACGGTGATGACGCCTTTTGATTCCATCAAATACCACAAGCAGATCTTACAGACCAATTTTGCAGCCATGGATCCCCGCAGCGGTGAGGTAAAATGCTGGGTTGGCGGTATCGATTTTAAGTGGTTCAAGTTTGAACACGTAACGCAGATGAGGCAGGTGGGCTCAACCTTTAAACCTTTTATCTATACCCTTGCCATAGACGAAGCAGGCTATACACCTGAAACAGTGATACCCGGCGGGGCATTAACCCTTGGCGGTAAAACCATTTCAGGTACCGGCGGTACGGTTGCCAATTGCCTGGCCTGGTCAAAAAATATCGCCGCATGGAGACTGATCGGGCAGATCGGTGTAAAAAGAACCATTGAATTTGTACAATCCTGCGGCATCAAAACCAAGATCCCGCCTTACTACTCCATCGGCCTGGGTGCTGCTGAAATTCCTTTGATGGAAATGCTGCAGGGATTTACCATGTTCCCCAACAAGGGTTTAAATACGGAACCAATTTACATGAACCGCATCGAAGATAAAAGCGGCAATATGCTGGAAGAATTCATTTCCACGTCCAAGCAGGTGATCAGTGAAACAGATGCTTATACCATGGCAAAGCTGATGCAGGGCGTTGTACAATTTGGAACAGCCAAGATCGTCAATAATTATTCGATCCCGGTGGAAAAAGCCGGAAAGACCGGAACTACCAATAACAATGCTGATGGCTGGTTTATTGGTTTTACGCCTGAACTGCTGGCCGGCACCTGGGTAGGTTGTGATGATCCCTTTTTGCGGATCTATCAAAACAATGCCGGTGGCGCCGAGATGTCGGCGCCCAAATGGGGTATTTTCATGAATAAAGTGTATGCGGATAAAAGACTGGATTATGGTATCGTTAAAACCTTTGAAAAACCCATTGAGCTAAGCAATGACCCTGTATATGCCGATGTGAATTTCAGTAAATATTTCCTGGAAGGCGACAGTGCGGCCATTGATGAAGGCAATGGAACTGCAGATGACTTTTTTGATTCGAAGCCACCACCAGATAATAAGCCAATAGAAAAAATAGAGATTGAAAGCCAGATCCCTAAGGCAGATACCGGGAAATCAAAAAAGGCAGACCCTAAAAAACCCGAAGATGCAAAAGCAGTACTGCCGGTTCAAAAATTAACTGACGATAAGAATAAAAAGACAGTCAAGCCCAAACCGGCAAATGATTATTGATGAATACGGTGAGTCACCCCAATAGGATGGCTCACCGCTGTAAATTATTCGATGATCTTTTCAATACGGATCATTTTTCCATCTTCGTTGATACCCTCCAGGACGATCCGCATTTTTTTTGTAAAATCATTGTTGTAAAAAGTAACCGGAACTTTACGGTTGGCTGCATCCGTAAAAATATACGGCAGCCACAATAAGGTTATCCGGGCATCCGTGCCCGTTGTTGTATTATTCAGTGCATAATCCGGTGAATAAAATTCCTTAATGGGACTGTAACCCGCTACTTTCACCATATTGATATCTGTTTCTTTGGGGCTGCGGTCGATCAGGTCGTCGCCCTTACGGGTGTACACGGAAATGGCCGGGTTAATGGACCTTCCACCCATATCTGCTCCCCTGCCGGAAAAATTAGGAATGAATTTTATATAGGCAATTTGTGTCAGGCTTAAGTTCTCCAGGTCCGATGTTGTCATTTCATGTTCATCAATATAAACCAAAACAGGATTATCCCGGTAAGTAAGCGACCTGCCAGATGTTAAATTGAAACTGCCGATCATTAACCCGGGGATCACATTGCGTATATAACTGTAAAAATCAAACTTCGTCCATGCCTTTTCATCATGCAGTACATCCAGTGAAAAACTATTGGCCCCTCCGGTGAACATCCCGCTTGCATAACGTTCATCCAGTTTAACCAACGGGTCATTCTGCCAGTTGCGGCGCCCGGTGGTTTTAACCACAACACCCTGCATGGTTTTTTCGGTATTGAATAAATTGATGCCATTGTTGTTTGTATAATAACGGTATAAAGAAGTTTGAGGATTATATACCGCACCGGTGGTATCCGGTGATAAGTAATTTTTATAATTGCGGATGGCTGCAGGTTGTTTCAATGTAAAATTAGACTGGCTGAAAGCCAGCTGCCTGTTTAATCCCTTTGATTTATTGAATGTAAAGTACACCCTGGCCGAATCGTAAAAGACCAGGCCGTTTTGCCTGATATAACCCGATTTATCCGGTATAACCGAATAAAAATTATTGATACTGTCAATGGTTTTAACGATCAGGTTCACGGGTTCATCTTTTTCCATTTTACCAATTGCCCCTGTGCCTACCTGACCATACACACCCAAATAGTCATCGGCCGGAAAATTGATGGCCGGCATTTTCTGAGCCATCACTTCGGCCCAGTTGTACCTGCGCCAGCCATGGGTAAGCATCACGAGGTCTAATTTTGATCTTAAAGCCGCATCGGAATTGCCGGTAAAATAATATGCCGGGTTGTGTACATACCCTTTTATATCGCCCTTGAGTAAAAAATCACTCACTATGGTATTTCCAGATGATTCAGCATTCATATCCGCATCAGAAATGCTGAGCGACATGTTTGCCGGCATGGTATCAGCCACCAGGATCTCCAGCGTATTTTTTCCCCTTTTTTGTGTGTTTATTTCTTTTGTTACCAAAGCCGCATTGATGTTGTAATTATAGTTGTTGATAAAAGCCACCCTTTCGGCAACCGGTTGCCAGGCAGCATCAAAAACCGTTAACTGCATGGTGCCCGAAGGCAAAACGCCTACCGGTACCATACCGGTAAATGGCTCTGCAGCCGGCACTTTGATATGTGTTGTATAAAAAACCTTCTGGTACATGTACATCAGCACGTGTAAAGAATCACTGCCTGTTTTATTCACAACGTTATAATACAGTTTATCCTTTTGTATGGTCAGCTTTAAGGATACACCCCTGCTTTTTGCTGCAGGCAGCCCGGTTTGCTGTTTGTTGCCCTGATGATCTGTCCATTCGGCATAATACCTGTCACCGGGCTGAAAGTCAAGATCAAACTTACCCATGCCATCGTGTACATTATTTAAAGGCATCATCACTTCACCTGTTTCCTGTTTTTTGATCACGCCATCTGCAAAAAATGGTAAACCGTTGTTGTAACTGGCTTTAAAAGCAACGGTATTTACAACCCCTTCTATGATATCGCCACCTTCAGGAAAAAACTGCAGGCTGGTTGTCTTGTGTGATTCTTTTGCCGCAGGTGATCTATTGCTGTTTATTTTTAATGCCCTGCTGTAAACCATTCCGGTATCAAAATTCAGCATCCAGGCTGTAAATGCCCTGCATATCACCTGGGATGACTGCAGGCTGTCGGGAATGGTAAAATACCCGTCGCTGCTGCTGTTAAAGATGGGGCTGATCTTCTGCTGGATCAGTTTGCCCTGTTCATCATATAAAGCTGCATAAAAATTGGTACTGCGTACCGATGGCAAATTTTCTTCAAACAGGTATGCCTTGAACCAGATGGTTTCTCCGGGCAGGTAAGATTCCTTATCGAAATGGATGTGTATTTTTTCCTGCGGGAAATTGGTACCCCTCAGGTTGATGCTGTTTTCAACTGTTTGGGCATAAGCCGTTACTGTACAAAAAATGATGAAAACCAGGATGTATGTAATGGACTTTTTAAATTTTTGCACAGGGGTATAGTTTTGATAACTGAAATTACATTAATTCGGACCTAAAATATAAGTGTAAGTTCTTATAACAAATATTTAATAAAAAAATCCCTCCCGTTATACCGGGAGGGATAAACTAATTTTTAAGAAATTTTTACTATTAATCTTCTACAACAAAAGTTATTGGTTGCCGGCGGTAGGCATTTACGTTCCTTCCGTTTTGTATGGCCGGGGTCCAGTTCTTGGTTTTTTTAATTACCCTTACTGCTTCCTCGCACATGCCAAATCCGGGATCATTCTCACACTTCACATCGCTGAGGCTTCCGTCTTTACTTACTACAAATTTTACAATAACGGTGTATTTACCGCCACTGGCCCCATAATCCACCGGGGTATTTGCATTCAGTGTTTTACGAAGGTAGTTGCGCCAGGCATCTTCGCCGCCCGGGAAACCGGCTTCCACTTCCACTTTGGTAAAGATCTTATTTTCATCGTCATCTTTCTTCACTTCCACGACCTGAGTTCCTTTCTCCTCAACCGGTGCCTGCACGATCTGTACTTTATTTTCGCTTTCCACTGTTTTTGTACTGATCACCTGGTCTTCCTTGATCTCCTCAATTTTTTCTTCAGGTTTTACCTCTTCATCCTTTACAATTTTCGGAGGGGTGAATTTAACCTGGTTGATCTCCGGTGGTGGTGGTGGTGTAGGTGGTGGCGGTGGTGGTGGCGGTGGCGGTGGCGGTGGTTCATCGGCAACCGTTGCCATCTGGGTATCCACTACATTAAAATCCTTTTTATCCCTGTTTTTTTCAATAAAATTGGCAAAAACGGTACCTGCAATCACCAATACCAGCACAGAACCGGTAATAATAAGGGCCTTGGTAAGTGTTTTTTTATAAGACTTTCTGAGCTGGTAAGCACCATATTCTTTGT
>CAZBIK010000143.1:0-9013 GCA_964491955.1 uncultured Ferruginibacter sp. | reverse complement strand
GGCAGCCGTATTGCTGCAGCCCGCCAGGCAACCGGCAAACCGCTTACCCTGACCGAAAAAATATTATACGCACACCTCTGGCAGGGAGAAGCTACCACGGCTTACGTAAGAGGTGAGGATTATGTGGAATTTGCACCCGACAGGGTAGCCATGCAGGATGCAACCGCCCAAATGGCCCTTTTACAATTCATGCAGGCCGGAAGATCAAAAGTGGCTGTTCCTTCAACAGTGCATTGCGATCACCTGATACAGGCCGAGGTTGGAGCTGTTGCAGACCTGTCGAAAGCAAAAACACAGAATAAAGAAGTATATGATTTCCTCGCTTCCGTATCCAATAAATACGGTATTGGTTTCTGGAAACCCGGCGCCGGTATCATTCACCCGGTGGTACTTGAACAATATGCTTTCCCGGGAGGTATGATGATCGGTACCGACAGCCATACTGTAAATGCAGGCGGGCTGGGCATTATAGCCATTGGTGTTGGCGGTGCCGATGCCTGTGATGTGATGGCAGGCTTACCCTGGGAACTGAAGTTCCCCAAACTGATCGGTGTAAAACTTACCGGAAAATTAAGCGGCTGGACCGCATCCAAAGATATTATCCTGAAAGTGGCAGGGATCCTTACCGTTAAAGGCGGTACCGGTGCCATACTCGAATATTTTGGCGATGGTGCAACCTCTTTATCCTGTACAGGAAAGGGAACCATCTGTAATATGGGTGCCGAGATCGGGGCCACCACTTCCATATTTGGTTATGATGCCAAAATGGGGGAATATTTAAGAGGCACCGGCCGGGCCGAAGTGGCGGATGGTGCTGATGCCATTGCCGAGCACCTGACCGGAGACCCGGAAGTGTATACAAACCCGGAAAAATATTTTGACCAGGTCATTGAGATCAATTTATCTGAACTGGAACCACATATCAACGGGCCGTTTACACCCGACCTGGCCTGGCCCATTTCAAAATTTGCAGATGCAGTAAAAGTGAACGGATGGCCCGAAACCCTTGAAGTGGGTTTGATCGGCAGTTGTACCAACTCATCGTACGAAGATATAACCCGTGCTGCTTCTGTTGCCAAACAGGCTACCGATAATGGTTTTAAAGCCCGTGCTGAATTTACCATTACACCGGGGTCGGAGCAGGTAAGGTATACCGTTGAAAGGGATGGATACCTGGATACCTTTGAAAAAATGGGCGGTGTGGTGCTGGCAAATGCCTGCGGGCCATGTATCGGCCAGTGGGCAAGGCATTCAACTGATCCCAACCGTAAAAACTCGATCGTTACATCGTATAACAGGAATTTCTCAAAGAGAAATGACGGGAACCCCAATACGCATGCATTTGTGGCTTCGCCTGAAATAACAACTGCACTTGCCATTGCCGGATCGTTGACATTTAACCCGCTGACAGATTACCTGACCAACGATAAGGGCGAAAAATTTAAACTGGAAGAACCCCTGGGCATTGAAATGCCCCAAAAAGGTTTTGCAGTGGAAGATGCCGGTTTCCAGGCTCCGGCAGAAGACGGCAGCAAGGTTGAAGTACTGGTGTCACCAACATCCGACAGGCTACAGATCCTTGAACCCTTCAAAGCCTGGGAAGGAACTGACCTTAAAGGTTTGAAACTGTTGATAAAAGCAAAGGGAAAATGTACCACTGATCATATTTCCATGGCGGGCCCCTGGCTGAAATTCCGCGGGCACCTGGATAATATCAGCAACAATATGCTCATCGGGGCGCTTAATTTCTTCAATGAAAAAACGGATACCGTTAAAAACCAGCTCACCGGTGAATATGGTTCAGTGCCTGCTGTACAAAGAGCTTATAAAGCCGCCGGCGTTGGCAGTATTGTGGTGGGCGATGAGAATTACGGTGAAGGATCCTCCAGGGAGCATGCGGCCATGGAACCCCGGTTTTTAGGCGTTCGTGCCGTATTGGTAAAGTCATTTGCCCGCATTCATGAAACCAACCTGAAAAAACAGGGTATGCTGGGACTTACATTTGCCGATAAGGAGGATTACAACAAGATCCTTGAAGACGACAGCATTGACATCATCGGATTAACCGGCTTTGCACCGGGTAAACAACTCCAGCTGGTATTAAACCATGCCGATGGCACCAAAGATACCATCCAGGTAAACCATACTTATAATGAACAACAGATCGAATGGTTTAAGGCCGGAGCTGCCTTAAATATCATCCGCCGGGAATTTGAAGCGAACAAATAATACATTCCAGCTGTTATATGATCCCACCCCCTACCGGGTGGGATTTTTTATTAACATTTCATTGAATAAATAAATTTCAATGTTTAAACATTAATCACTAACTTGCACTCAAAATTAAAAATCATGGCAACCAAAACCTGGGCATTAGACCCCACACACAGCGAAGTACAATTCAAGATCAAACACCTGATGATCACCAATGTAACAGGCAGTTTTGATATATTTAACGTATCGGCTGAAACCGATGGCGAAGATTTCACCAAAGCGAAAGTCAGCTTTACGGCGGATGTGAATTCAATCAGTACAAACAACGAACAAAGGGACGGGCATTTAAAAAGCGCCGATTTTTTTGATGTTGAAAAATTTCCACAGATCAGGTTCGCAGCTACAAAAACCGAAAATGTGGACAGTGACGGTTCTTACGAATTATACGGCGACCTGACCATACGCGACATCACCAAAAATGTAAAATTATCTGTTGAGTTCGGTGGTGTGGTTAAAGACCCCTATGGCAATACCAAGGCAGGATTTACCATCAATGGTAAAATAAACCGTAAGGACTTTGGACTTACCTGGAGTGCGGTTACAGAAGCAGGCGGTGTGGTTGTAAGTGATGAAGTAAGGATCGCTGCAGAAATACAATTGGTAGAGCAGGTTGCAGAGTTGGTTTAGAAGAATGCAAGTTTAGAAGTTTAGGGGGTTAGCTTTACATTGGCATATTCACCTAAACTTCTAAACCACTAAACCCTGAACCTGTATTTCATTTTACCTCAAACCATACCTTTTTTCCGTCATTCCAGTCGCCGTTGTAATTGATAGTAAGTTCCTCACCGTTTTCAATCACGCGAACTGTTTTTACCATGATGGAATCATCTTCAAAATCCATAAAATATTCGCAGTTGCTTTTATAACTATGGTTGTAAATGGGTATAAGCCCAAGCGCCATACAACAGGCATCCTTCAGCTTCCCCCACTCAAAAATATAATCGTGCAATAAGGTTTTATCAAGATGTTCCCGGTCTGATATCTTCATGACGATAACGGGAGCAATCTCAATAACCGTATTGGCAGGAATACGTTCATGCGTATAAACGCCCCTCCCCTTTTCGGCTGTTTTATCCACAAATAAAAAAGGTTTCAGCATAACATTCAGTTAATGATAAATGGGTTAAATTGCGGCACCATTCTATTGCAATTTAACAACAAAGCGCCGATGCCGTCAGATCCGGACGAAATATCATTGCAACAGCAGTTTGAGGAACTGATCGCTGCTGAAGATAAACTGGCCATACAGGATTTCCTGAATGACCAGAACATCAGTGATGTGGCCAACCTCATATACGAAAATGAGGATTACGAATGCCAGATCATTTCCCACCTGTCCATTCACCGGGCCTCCGGTGTTTTTAAGATCCTGGAATTATCAACCCAGAAAAGGATCATCAAAAATTTACCGGCCATTAAAACCACGGAGTTATTAAATGAACTGCCGGCGGATGACCGTGTTGCCTTCCTGGAAGAATTGCCAACCAGCATTGTGCGTGACCTCATCAAAACCCTGGACCCCGAAGAACGCATCGTAACCCTGGAACTGCTTGGATACCCGGAGAACAGCATGGGCAGGATCATGACACCCGATTATGTGTATGTATATGAAGAGAATACCGTTGCCGAAGTTTTTGAAACCATACGCAAACACGCAAAAGGCAGTGAAACCATCGATGTGATCTATGTGATCAACGATAAAGGAGAACTGCTTGACCATATCCGTATCCGTGATTTTATCCTGGCCCGGCCCGAAGCAAAAGTAAACGAGATCATGGATGGCCGTTTTATTGCATTGAATGTAAACGACGACCAGGAAAGCGCCAGTGAAGTTTTTAAAATGAATAACCGCGTGGCATTACCGGTAATTGACAACAACAATATTTTACTGGGCATTGTTACCATAGATGATATCCTTTGGGTGGCCGAAGAAGAGTTCAGTGAAGACATACAGAAGATCGGTGGTACTGAAGCGCTGGACCAACCTTACCTGGATATGCCGTTCTGGAAACTGATCGGTAAGCGGGCACCCTGGCTCATCATCCTTTTTGCCGGCGAATTATTAACCGCCAGCGCCATGAGTTTTTTTGAAGATGAGATACAAAAAGTACTGGTATTGAATATGCTGGTTCCGCTGATCATTTCCAGCGGGGGCAATACCGGCAGCCAGGCATCCACACTTATCATACAGGCCATGGCCAAAGCCGAAATTACTATTGCAGACTGGCTGACCATTTTAAAACGGGAACTGAAAAGTGGCATCGTACTCGGCGGAATACTTGGACTGGTTGGCTTTTTAAGAACCTATATGTGGAGTTATGTGGAACCCCACCTGTATGGAACGCATACCTTTTTACTGGCGATGGTAACCGGCGTTTCTGTATTGGGTGTTGTTTTGTGGGGAACCCTCGCAGGCTCCATGTTACCCATCTTTTTAAAGCGGTTGAAATTTGACCCGGCAACATCCTCTGCTCCTTTTGTAGCAACCCTGGTAGACGTTACCGGTATCATTATTTATTTTTCGGTGGCTTATTTATTTCTTTCCGGTGTCTTATTATAAAGTCAGATTTACTGCATAGCAGCCGAAACACCAGACCTGGCACCGAATTTCATTTTTTTTAATTTTGCCTTTTCTTTTTTATACGTAATAAGAAATAAATTATCATAATCATTATCCGGAATATCTCCATAAGGATAATCAAGTACCCCAAACTTTCTGATGATCTGTGGTATGGTATTGCTGTGTGCAATGATCAATATGGTCTTGCCAAAATCCCAATGTTCCATGATTGTATAGATGAGCTTATCGCATAAAGTATCTGCTGCATAATGAACCGTATCTATTTTTAACTGAATGCGCATACTGTCCCCGGTATTTTGCGTGCGCCTGAACTGGCTCACATAAATTTTTTGTATCCCTTCATTTTGTAAAGTCCGCATCAGGTCGCCCGCTCTATTATTGCCTTCCGGCGTTAAAAGCGGGTCTGTACCACTTAATTTTTCGGCATGCCGCACAATAAATATCCTGGTTTCGCCGGCTTTGGCCTGTGCAAATAGGCAGTTCTGAGATCCTATAAAACAGATCAAGATCAACAATCGTTTCATACCCTTTATTTTAAAACAGCAAATTAGGTTAATCCCGTAAGATACTCAACGGGGTTCCATCTAAAAAAATGCACATTTGAGTACATTTTCATTAAATTGCGTTGATAAATTTCCCTGCAAAGGCTTTGTACTTTTGCAGTGATCAAAACAGATTACAACACCATACCTCAATCGCATCTAAGTGTTTGGGGCTAAATCATCAATATATGTGTGGAATTGTAGGTTATACAGGCCCAAAAGAAGCTTACCCGATCGTTATAACCGGTTTAAAAAGGCTTGAATACCGGGGTTACGACAGTACCGGGGTTGCCTTGCTTAACGGTGGTTTAAAAGTTTATAAAAAGAAAGGCCGGGTTGCCGAACTGGAAGAAGCCATTGTAGGAAAAAACCTGCATTCCCATACCGGCATCGGGCATACCCGCTGGGCCACACATGGCGAACCCAGTGATATCAATGCACATCCCCACGTTTCTGCAAATGGAAAACTGGCCATGATACACAATGGCATTATTGAAAACTATGCCCAGCTAAAAAAAGAACTCACCAATAAAGGGTACACATTTACCAGCGAAACAGATACTGAAGTCTTATTGAATTTTATAGAAGACATCAAGGAAAACAACAAATGCGACCTGGAAGAAGCAGTCAGGGTAGCGCTGAAAAGGGTTACCGGAGCCTATGTGATCTTATTGCTTGATGAAGATAATCCTGATACCATCATTGCCGCAAGGAAGGGAAGCCCCCTTGTCATTGGCGTTGGGAAAGGCGAACATTTCCTGGGTTCCGATGCATCTCCCATGCTGGAATACACCAAGGAAGTGGTATATGTAAATGATTATGAACTCGCTATTGTAAGGCCGGGAGAACTCATTCTGAAAAACCTGGGCAACGAAAAAATCACCCCCTTCGTAACCAAACTGGATATGGAACTCGCAGCCATTGAAAAAGGCGGCTACGATCATTTTATGCTGAAGGAGATCTTTGAGCAACCCAGCACCATACATGATTGTTTACGGGGAAGGCTGGACGCAACTGCCGGTACCATTACCATGAGCGGCATACAGGATAATATTGAACATTTTAAAAAAGCGAACCGCATCATCATGGTTGCCTGCGGTACCAGCTGGCATGCAGCTTTGCTGGCCGAATATATCATTGAAGAACTTTGCCGCATCCCGGTTGAAGTGGAATATGCTTCCGAATTCAGGTACCGCAACCCAATTATCAACAAAGGGGATATTATCGTTGCCATTTCGCAAAGCGGCGAAACGGCTGATACCCTGGTAGCCATTGAACGTGCCAAGGAAAACGGGGCGATCATATTCGGTGTTGTAAATGTGGTGGGGTCTTCTATTGCCCGTATCAGTGATGGCGGTGCTTATACACATGCCGGTCCCGAGATCGGTGTTGCATCAACCAAAGCCTTTACCGGTCAACTGGCCGTGTTGACCATGATGGCCCTTAAAATTGCAAAAGAGAAAGGCACCATCAGTAATGACCGGTACAAAAACCTGCTGCTGGAACTGGAAGCCGTACCCGAAAAAGTAAGTGCCATATTAAAAAATGCCGAAGACCTTAAAACGATCGGTTTAAAATATAAAGGCGCATCCGATGCCTTGTTCTTAGGCAGGGGCTACAATTTTCCCATAGCCCTTGAAGGGGCATTGAAATTAAAAGAGATCTCCTATATACATGCCGAAGGTTACCCGGCAGCTGAAATGAAACACGGCCCGATTGCCCTTGTGGATGAAAACCTGCCGGTGGTATTCATTGCCACAAAAGATTCATACCATGAGAAAATTGTAAGCAACATCCAGGAAATAAAAGCACGCAAGGGTAAAGTGATCGCCATCATTACCGAAGGTGATGAGATCATTCCGGGCATGGCTGATGATGTATTTTTTGTACCGTCAGCTGATGAGATCATTGCCCCCATCCTCAGCACCATACCCATGCAGCTGCTAAGCTACTATGTAGGTATTGCAAAGGGTGTTGATGTTGATAAACCGCGGAACCTGGCGAAAAGTGTTACTGTAGAATAATGGATAATTAAATAGTGTATAATTGATAATGGCCTAAACCACTGCAGAGTTTTTGTTTTGCAGCATTATGCTTATCTTGATACTGCATATTATTTCAATCAGCTATTCAATATACAGTCATGCACTTAAACACATTATCCATTAACCAATTATCCATTATCAATTAACCAATTATCAATTGCTTAATGAACATCATTCAAAAACACCCGATCAATAACCTGGGTTACAATTTTGTAGAGAAAAAATATTTACCTGCCGGTAAAGACGAATACCACCTGCGCAACCTGCACAATAAGAACGGCATCGGGTACCGTAAACTCACTGCCCAGGATATTGAAGCCCTTATCCGGAACCGCAATACTTCTGATGACTGGAATAAGATATTTGTTTCCAGGCATTTTAATCCTGAACTGGTGCGCAACTGCAAATTTCACGGCCTGGTACGCATTGGCAAACTTGATCCCTTATACCTCGAGTTTCATCATATACGCCTGCCCGTTGGACTCTACAACAGTACCATCATCAGTTGCGACCTGGGCAACAATGTGAGTATAGATAATGTGAATTACCTGAGCCATTACATCATCGGCAATGAAGTGGTGATCGTTAATGTAAATGAAATGGCCACTACCGATACCGCAAAATTCGGTAACGGCATCATTAAGGATGGCGAAGATGAGCAATTAAGGACCTGGATGGAATTGTGCAATGAGGCCGGTGGCAGAAGTGTGATCCCCTTCAACGGTATGCTGGCCGGCGATGCCTGGCTCTGGAGCAAATACAGGGATGACAGGACCCTGATGAAAAAATTCAAGGAATTCACAGAAAAAAGGCATGATAAACAGCGGGGCCATTATGGACAGGTTGGCGACCGAACCGTGATCAAGAACTGTAAGATCATCAAAGATGTGTGGGTAGGTTCTGATGCCTATTTTAAAGGCGCCAATAAATTAAAGAACCTGACTGTGAACAGTGATGAAAACCGCACTTCACAGATCGGTGAAGGCTGCGAACTGGTGAATGGTATTGTTGGCTTTGGCTGCCGTATCTTTTATGGCGTTAAGGCTGTACGTTTTGTGATGTCATCCCATTCACAGTTAAAATACGGCGCCAGGCTCATCAACTCCTACCTCGGTAACAATTCCACCATTTCCTGCTGCGAAGTGTTGAATTCACTGATCTTTCCTGCACACGAACAGCATCACAACAATTCATTTTTATGTGCAGCGGTAGTGATGGGGCAAAGCAATATGGCTGCCGGCGCTACCATCGGCAGCAATCACAACAGCCGGGCGGCAGATGGCGAGATCATTGCCGGTCGCGGGTTCTGGCCGGGGCTCTGTGTCAGTTTAAAACACAATTCAAAATTTGCATCCTTTACCATTATTTCAAAAGGCGATTTCCCGGCTGAGATCAATATCCCCGTTCCCTTCAGCCTGGTAAGCAACGATGTAACCAATGACAAACTGGTTGTTGTACCGGGTTTCTGGTTCATGTACAATATGTATGCGCTGGCACGCAATGAATGGAAGTATATTGCGCGTGACCGGCGTACCGAAAAGATCCAGCATATCGAATACAGTTTCCTGGCA
>CAZBIK010000142.1:0-9019 GCA_964491955.1 uncultured Ferruginibacter sp. | reverse complement strand
CAGCTGCAACGGTATCCCGGTTCCCGGGTGCAGCAATGGAGTATGCGGTTACCGAACAGTACCGCAATATGAAAGAAGTGCTGGATACCTGCCCGCAGGTGACCGCTTATGCCGAAGAAGCCATTCAGCGTGCAGGGTTAACCGTTAAAAAGGAAAGCATCCGCGGCGGTACCGACGGCAGCCGCTTCAGTTATATCGGGATGCCCTGTCCCAATATTTTTACCGGCATGCAGAACATACACAGCAAACTGGAATGGATCGGTACAAAAGATATGGCGAAGGCTGCAGAAACCATTGTTCACCTGGCGATGATCTGGGAGGAAAGGAGTTGATCAGCCGGCCTTATTTACCTTTCCTGTCATACCCGGTATACCACTCGGAAAAAACTTCCAGTTTGGAAAGGTTATTGGTGTACCAGGTATTGTAATCATCGGGGTAAGCTGACTGGGCTATAAAATAACAAAAGGATGCCGTATGGTTCTTTTTGGAGAGATCATAAAAGTACTGCACATAAAAATCCCACCAGAAACCCCGGTTATTTTTTTTCAGCTCTCCCAAAATGGTAAAGAATGAATGGCTGTTTTCGGCAAACAGTTCCATGAATGTTTTGTTTTTATTGGATTCATTGTTTTTACCTGATTCCAGTAAACCGAGCATCAGTTCAGCCGTATCAAATTCATCCCCATCCTTTTTTTTACCGGGTATTGTTATGGATGTTTCATTTTTACTTTCATGCTTCACGCCGGTTTTTAATTGTTCCTGCAATAAACTCCAGGCTGCAGGCGATCTTTTTGATTTTGGTTCAAGCAATAAAAAATTGTAGAGGGCCAGTATGCTTTTTACGCGCTGTTCCCGAATGGTCATTACATTTCCCATCAATAAATGACTGCTTGCGTGTACCGGGTTTATGGTCAAAGCCTTTTCCAGTGCAGCGGATGCCCCTGCATGATCCTTTACATTGACCAGGGTTAAGGCAAGGTTGTAATACAATAAGTGGTTACCCGGGTATTTTTTTATTCCTTCTTTATAAACCGTTATGGCGCCCTGCTTTTTCCCGGAATGGTCCAGCGCGGTGCCTTTAACGATATATGCCTGGTCGGCATAATCCGATCCGGCTGCGATCACTTTATTGCTGTGTGCAATGGCCCCGGCATAATTCTTCTGGGCAAGATAAGTGGAGGCCAATTCATAATTTGCAAAGGCCGACCCAGGGTTCAGGAGCAATGCTTTTTTATAGAATCCCACTGCGCCTTTATAATCTCCCCTGTCATGCTGTTCTATTCCCTTATTAACAAGATCAGTGATAACGGCTTCCTGTGCCTGGACAGCAACATGGAGCAGTGTAAAAAGCAGTAATAATTTTATAGTTTTTCTCATATGGGCCTTATATCGAAAAAGTTTTACGGAAACTCCTTTTCAAGGAACTTCCTGTATTTCTTCTTTAGTTTAAAATTATTTTTTGGATCATCGCAATAGGCCAGTACCAGTTTGCAGGCCTGTTGTTCAATACGCATGGGGTTAACGGCTTCTGCCCTGTTCTCCAGGCTGAATTTTACCATGGCAGCTACAAATAAACTCAGCAGGTTCCTGTCGTTGCTGATATCCACAACAACCCCCTGCATGTGAAAACTGAAATTTTTGGTGCCTGTGATCCAGTTTGATAAAAATTGTAAAGCCCCGGCCCTGCTGGCATCAAACTCAACAAAAGGAGTGGTAAGTATAAAGGTTGCAGCCGATAGGGCAAGCGGTTCTGTTTCCTTATAATCAGAAGGTTTTTCCAGTTTGATATCCTGGTATGGATAAACGATCTGGCAATCGGCCACCTGGTAAAAGAAAATAAAGCATATAATAATTAAATACTTATTCATAATTGATCATTTGATTCCGGCAACCCGTTTAAACGGGTCTACAGGTGTTAAAGTATACCCGGCGTTTTAATCATGCCTGGATCATACTTTATTTAAATACCGTGACCTGAATGCCGGCGCATAAAATTACATTAAATCTGTTACCGGAAATAACAATGATGAAATGTACATATGGATGAAATCTGCCTTGCTTAATCCCCTGTAACGGATTCAATGGTATCCTGCAGCTACTTTTGAATTCAATGGAAATTTGCTTCCTGTACCCGGCCCTTGTTAAATGGGTTGGTTTATACTGCCATGCTATACCCATGTTGTAAAAAAGATACCCGGGTACCTATAATCTAATCCAATTCCAGGAACCAACACGGATCATTCCCGGGTAATCATTAAAGAACCGGGAAATAAACGGTTTAATTCGTATGTGGATGATTGGCATGGTCCCGATAGCCTGATCCACCCGTTTATATGCCCCCGACTATTTTTTTGCACGGCAGTTTTGACGAAACGATCACCGGAAACAGGCTGTGGTAAATGATAAACGGCCCCTCAACTCTATTGCAACAGGCCTTTTGGCACCATGGCCGTCATTTAATTTGTAAAAAAGCAACTGTTTTTCAATTCTCAGGGTCTCACTTGTATAAGTGCTTCCGGAAATGGATCACATATATTTTATAACCTAAACAATAAAAATTTGAAACATTTAATTAAGACCCGGATCTTTAAACCTGCTTCGATGCTGTTTTTTTTAATGGTAACAGGAGCCATTGCCCTGGCGCAGGACAGTACGGTTACGTCCTCTAAATCTTCAATAGCTACAACGGAAACAACTACCTGGTATGCCGAACCCTGGGTATGGGCTGTGGGCGGATTGGTATTCATATTGTTAATTGTGGCACTGGTGAAAGGGAACAGCGGCGGCAGCGGGCGTACAGATAAAGTGACGGTCACAAAAACAACTTCAACTGATGTGAATTAGGTTTGAGATAGAGTTTAAAAAAAGCCTTGCTATGCAAGGCTTTTTTTTTGCTTTTCTTTTTTTAATTTTTGGAACTGTTATTGCGCAGCAGGGCTACCAGCAATAAAATGAAAACGGCGGCCCCAACAACGATCCAGATCCAGTACTGCGTAAAGAAGTTACCACCGTTATCCGGTTTGGTATTGATGTCTATTTCTACTTTTTTCTCCTGTGCAAACCCGATCAGGGAAAACAGGGTAAAGGCAAAAAGCATGGCTGCCCTGTTGCTCAAATTTTTTAACTGAGTTGTGATTAATTGTTTCATACTGTTAGGTGTTGATTTAATATACCAGTGGGGTAATTATCATGCCAACATGCTTTTCATTACTTTTGAGTACAGTCATTATGTTGCATTTTTGCATCAGTGAACGTGGTTTGCCGGATCTTTTCAAGGGCAATTTGTATAGTTTCTTTTTTTATTTATATAATTAAAATTTTTAAAAAAAGGTTTACATAAAAAATATTTACTCCCTTTTTGCAGTGCCGGTATTTTCATTCATGTTTTCATCGGTAGCGTTGCCCGTGTTATATTATCAGAAACAATACGGATGTAATCAGTTCTTTTGCCTAAATACCCTTCAAAAATTTCCTGCCTGTAACTTAATTTTTTTATATCTTCATCAACTAAACCAACTAATATGGAGTTTATTCAACAGTACTGGTGGGTCATCGTTTTGGTGCTCGCCTTTTTCGGGTTCTTTGTTACCGTTAACCAGGGCTTTATCGGCGTGGTTACCATGTTCGGCAAATACCGGCGTATCCTCCGTCCCGGGCTACGGATCAAAATCCCTTTTATTGAGCAGATCTATAAAAAGATCAGTATCCAGAACCGATCTGTGGAACTGGAGTTCCAGGCAGTTACCATCGACCAGGCGAATGTGTATTTCAAGTCGATGCTTTTATACTCAGTGCAGAATGAAAATGAAGAGACCATTAAAAAGGTTGCCTTTAAATTCATCAGCGATAAAGACCTGATGCAAGCACTGGTGCGTACCATCGAAGGCAATATCCGTGCATTTGTGGCAACCCGCCGCCAGTCGGAGATCCTCGGACTTCGCCGCGATATTGTGGAATTTGTAAAAGAACATGTGGATACTTCTCTGGAAGAATGGGGTTACCACCTGCAGGACCTGCAGATCAATGATATCACTTTTGACCAGGCGATCATTGAAAGTATGAGCAAGGTAGTGGCCAGCAATAACCTGAAAGCAGCTGCTGAAAATGAGGGCCAGGCCTTGCTGATCACCAAAACCAAATCGGCCGAAGCCGAAGGTAATGCCATCAAGATCGCAGCAGAAGCAGAAAGGCTTGCCGCCCAGTTACGCGGACAGGGTGTGGCATTGTTCCGTGAAGAAGTGGCCAAGGGTATGAGCCAGGCTGCAACAGAAATGAAACAGGCCAACCTGGATACCAATGTGATCCTGTTCAGCATGTGGGTGGAAGCCATCAAGAATTTTGCAGAATATGGAAAAGGAAATGTGATCTTCCTGGATGGCGGCAGCGATGGGATGGAAAAGACCATGAAACAGATCATGGCCATGCAGCAACTGGAAGCAAAAAAATAGGTCTATATCAATTCATCAATACAGCCCCGGTTTACCGGGGTTTTTTTATTTTATAAGAATATAATGTTGAAGATTAACATTTTGTTATGCAGCTATTGTAAATTTGTTTCGTTTCATTGCATAACTGAACAGTTTTGGCATAATTATGGCGCAGCAAACAATACAAATAAAACCCGGCATACATGTTTAATATTTTATTGCAGATCGACAGTACAGGTCTGGGAGCTTCTTCAGCAGGAAATGAATCCCTGTTCTCATTATTGGTAAAAGGCGGTGTATTGATGATACCGCTGGCCATTTTTATGGCCATGGCGATCTATTTCTTTATTGAACGGCTGATCGCCATCCGCAAAGCCAGCAGGATCGAGGATAATTTCATGAACATCATCCGCGATCACATCATTTCCGGCAATATAACCGCAGCTTCCAGCCTGGCCAAAAATACCCATCACCCGGTAGCCAAGATGATCGAAAAGGGGATCAGGCGTATCGGTAAACCCATTGATGCCATTGAAAGAAGCATGGACAATATCGGCAAACTGGAGATCTATAAAATGGAAAAGAACCTGCCGGTACTTTCTGTCATTGCCCGCATTGCACCGTTGTTTGGTTTTGTGGGTACCATTATCGGTTTGGTGATGCTGCTGCGTGATTTTGCCACGGCAACCAACCCTTCCATTACCGATATTGCTGATGCCATGTATGTAAAGATGATCACTTCGGCAACCGGGCTCATCATTGGCATGCTTTCGTTTTTGGGATACAGTTACCTGAACACACAGATCGACAGAACGGTGCACAAAATGGAATCGGCAAGTGCAGATTTCCTGGATATTTTACATGAACCGACGAAGTAGGTTGAAAGGTTGATAGGTTTAAAGGTTTAAAGTTTAAGGTTTAAGGTTTAAGGTTAAGCTGGATAAGCAAGAAGTTATATAAATATGAGTTTAAAAAAACGTTTACGGGACAATCATAATGAAGTGGATGCAGGTCCGCTCAATGATGTGCTGTTTATTTTATTGATGTTCTTCCTGCTGGTATCCACTTTGGCCAATCCCAACGTGGTGAAGGTTTCCAATCCAAAGGGTAAGAGCGATACCAAAGTGAGCCAGAATATTGTGGTAACCGTTACCAAAGACCAGAAAGTTTTTATTGGTACGCAGCAGATCGATATGATCTATATTGACTCATTGCTTAAAAAAGAAGTGGAGAACAATAAAAAATATATTGATACGCCAACCGTTGTACTCAATATTGATACCGCAGCTTTCTATGGCCAGGCCTTTAAGATCATGGAAGCGGCAAAGAGGGCCAAAGCAAAGCTGGCAGCCAATATCAAGCAGTAACCAGCAGCATCCGTTCTTTCCCGTAGATGTCTTTTTTTATCATCACTACCTGGTAATCTTTCCGGAACAGGTCCGCTGTTTCATGGGCCCGATCCTCATGCATTTCGAGGTAGATCTTTCCATTGGGCAATAAATGGTCTTTGCCGAATGCGGCAATTTTTTCATAAAAGATCAATGGTTTATCGGCAGGCACAAACAATGCCTGGTGCGGTTCAAATCCTTTTACCCGTTCATCCAGTTTATTTTTTTCATGAACCGGTATGTATGGAGGATTGCTGATGATGATATCGTACGCCGGAAGCGATTTCCAGGATGGTTCATCTAAAAAATCGAGCTCGGTAAAGCTGATCTGTGCATGGTGCATGGCTGCATTTTCTGCTGCCAGGGCCAATGCTTCCGGGCTGATGTCTATTGCGGTTACAATGGATGCCGGTAAATTTTTCTTTATGGCAATGGGAATGCAGCCGCTGCCGGTACCAATATCCAGTATGGCCGGATCGGTAAGCTTTGATTTACGGTCTTTGATGAGTTGTTCAACCAGTTCTTCGGTTTCGGGCCTGGGGATCAGCACATGTTCATTCACTTTCAGTTTCATGTGGTAAAACCAGGCTTCGCCCAAAACATATTGAACAGGTTTATGCAGGAGCAGTTCCTGCAGTGTTTTTTGCACCAGGTTACCGGCTACCTCTGTTATTTGTTTTTTGGGATCCTTTAAGATGTCGGTGCGTTTCAGCGATACCGTTTTTTCAAATACCCAGTCGGTAATGGCCGTAGCTTCACCCAGGCTGTAAATTTTTTGCAGTTGAACTAAAAAATTCCGGTATAACTCTTTTAAGGTCATGATGGCAAACTTACTGATTCGCTGATTGATTTAACGAATTAAGTAACAGGGACCATGATAAACGATTGCAACCTGAAATAATTGCCCGGTTATATTGTACCGGCTGTTAATTTTTTGATGCGTATTTTTGTTGCTTGCCGGTACATGAACCATATATGCAGCGTTGCCTTCAACTCGCCTTATTGGGTGCAGGAAACGTAGCGCCCAACCCGGTGGTTGGCGCTGTTTTGGTCTACGACGGAAAAATAATCGGAGAGGGTTATCACCGGCAATATGGAGGGCCACATGCCGAAGTGAATTGTATACAAAGCGTTGCTGAAGCAGATAAGGGCCTTATTGAAAAAAGTACAATCTATGTTTCGCTTGAACCCTGCGCACATTTTGGAAAAACCCCGCCCTGTGCAGACCTGATCATCAGGTATAAGATCCGGCATGTAGTGATCGGCTGCCGGGATAGTTTTGAAGCTGTTGACGCCCGCCCGAATAACGCAGCCGGGCAGGGAAAAGGAATTGAGCGTTTAATGGCTGCCGGCATAGAGGTTACAGTAGGTATCCTGGAAAAGGAATGCCGGGAACTGAACAGGCGTTTTTTTACTTTTCATGAAAAGCAACGTCCTTATATCATTTTAAAATGGGCACAAAGCAGGGATGGAAAGATAGCCCCCCTAACTGCCTACAAAGGGGGGAGTTTGGAGCACGAAAATCCAAAGAGATTGATGATCAGTAATGAATTTACGAACAGGTTTGTTCATAAATGGCGAACTGAAGAAGCTTCGATATTGGTTGGAACGAATACGGCCCTGCTTGATGATCCGGCATTAACTGCAAGGTTGTGGCCGGGTAAAGATCCGGTAAGGCTGGTTATTGATAGGGAATTAAAATTACCCATGCATCTAAAACTGTTTGACGGGAGTGTAAAAACAATTGTGTTTAATTACATTAAACAGTCCGCTACAGAAAACCTGGTTTATCACCGGTTGAATAAAGAAGAAGGTATACCTGTTCAGATCATCGCTGCACTTTACAATATGCAGTTACAGTCTGTGATGGTAGAAGGCGGTTCAAAACTTTTACAGTCATTTATTGATGAAGGATCATGGGATGAAGCAAGGGTAATTACCAATACATCCCTGGTTGTTGGTGATGGATTGGATGCACCTGCGTTAAAAAATGAAATAATAAGGGTTGAACAATATTTATATGATGATACCATAGTTTATTTTAAAAATGCGGCGGATAAATAATGCGTGAACCTATGAGCGACCAGGATTTTTATACTACCATTGAAAAGCCATCCAGTGCCGAATTCAAAGACCGTGGCAGTAAATTCATTGCATTTGCTTTCCCGGTCGAAACGGTTGATGATTTTAAAAAACAATTGCAGCATTTAAAGAAAGAACATCCCAAAGCGGTTCACCATTGTTTTGCCTACCGTATAGGCACCGATGGGAATAATTTCCGTTCATCTGATGACGGCGAACCATCCGGAACTGCCGGTAAACCCATACTGGGACAGATAGACAGCAAAGGAATAACCAATGTGGGGGTGATCGTTGTCAGGTACTGGGGCGGCACTCTGTTGGGCGTGCCGGGTCTGATCAATGCATATAAAACTGCGGCAGCACTGGCTTTACAGGTCACACCTGTCGTGGAAAAGCAGGTAGAGGCAGATTATTTAATCGAGTTTGATTATACACAGATGAATGCAGTGATGATGATAATGAAACAATTCAATTGTACCATACATACCAGTGAAATGCAGCTGTTTTGTAAAATAAAAGCCGGGATCCCCAGGAACCGTTTGGATGGGGTTTTAAACCGCCTGGAAGACCTGCAGCATGTAACGGTAAAAAATGCAGGATAATAAGCCGGGATTTAGTAATTTTCTCAAAAATATTTTTATGGCAACCGAAAAAAAATACAAAAGCTTTTGGAGCTTTTATCCCTACTATCTTACCGAGCATGGCGATCACACAAACCGTACTTTGCATTTTATCGGCACTGCCGGCCTGCTGGTGATACTGGTTGTTGCGGTCGTTTTACAAAAATGGTGGATGCTGGCGCTGATACCGGTTTGCGGTTATGGTTTTGCCTGGGTGGGACATTATTTCATTGAAAAGAACAGGCCGGCCACCTTTACATATCCATTGTACAGCCTGGGCAGTGATTTTGTGATGTTCTGGCATATACTTACCGGCCAGATCAATAAAAAACTCGAAGAAGCCAAAAAAACGATCGGATAAAAATGAATATTGAAACCCTCCGGGAATACTGTTTACAGAAACCTTTTGTAACAGAAGGTTTTCCTTTTGGGGAAGATACCCTGGTGTTTAAGGTTAAAGAGAAGATCTTTTTACTGGCAGGGCTTGACAGTTCCCCATTGC